>JBGPJS010000061.1:0-12533 GCA_041485505.1 Gemmatimonadota bacterium
GATCCTGACCGGCAGAGATCGGCGCGCCCAATGAAAGCTCAAGGTGTCGACCAGGAGAGTGCCTTGACTGTCAAAGGGAACCAGCAACCGCCACTCGTAGATGCCGGACCGGGACGGTGAAAGCACCTCCGAGCAGGCGATCGCGGCGATCAGACCGGCCAATCCGGCAAAGCACAGAAAACGGCGGTTCATGGGCGGATCCTCGAAATGCCGAGGGAAATACTCAGTCGGTGGACATCGGTGTAGAGGTTGAATCCCCGGGCTTTGAGTTCGTCGGTAGTAAACCGGTGCCAGTCCCATCGGGCGGCAGCGACCAGTTCCAACCCGTTCTGGATCGGGTGGCGGTACTCGGTGCCGAACCCGGCCACGACTCGGAGGGGGCCGCCCTGCCGGAAGATTCCCTGGTCCGAGGATCCCCAGTATTTGAGGAGGCCGAGGCTGGTCCGCCAGCGGATCCCCGCCACACCCAGACGCCCCGAAATGCCGGCGGTCAAGCCGAGAGTCCTGATATTCCCATAACTCACGCTGGCGCCGTTCTCTTCCACCTTGGAGCCACCGGTGGCAAAGGCCAGTTCGAGGTCCGACTCGTACTTTCTCCAGATTGGCTTGGCCATCGCTACTGCGAGGGTTGGTGCGATCTTCTGCCGGACCACGGTCTGCGCCACGATCCGGTCCTCGACCAGGTGGCTGGCCGCGGTGACCCCCAGCCGGATGGTGTAGCGGGTCTGGGCCGAGCTGGTGCCCGGCGTCGCGGCCCCAGACAGGAACAGGCCGCAGATGAGCGCAGATGAACCCAGATAGGATCGTTCAGATCCAGGCATATGCCTGCGTCGACCTGGGTTCTTTCTGCGGCTACTGATGGTGCTAGGTAATCTCAGCGGGAGTTGAGGCATCGTGCAAAGATGAAGGTTGTTTTTCCGCCGGTCAACGCGGCATGCGGGCGCCGGTGCGGGCATACGCCCGCAGCCGACGAAGCATTTTCCGGTCGAAGGTGACCATGTCATCGCCCTTCGGGGTCTCCAGAATCTTGGGAATCCTGGCGAATCGCGGGTCCCGCATGATTCGTCGAAACGGCTCCGCGCCCAGACTCCCCTCCGCGATGAGCTCATGGCGGTCCCGGCGGGAGCCGAAGGGCGTCTTCGAATCGTTGAGGTGAAGACAGCGGAGGTGCTCCAAGCCTATGACGTCGTCCCAGCGCTGCCAAACACCCTCGAAGTCCCCGACCAGATCGTAGCCGGCGGAGTAGAGATGGCAGGTGTCGGCGCAGAAGCCGATACGTTGGCGGTGCTGGGCGGGGATGAGCGAGCGGAGCTGGGCCAGTTCTTCGAAGGTCGAACCCAACGCCGTCCCGGTCCCGGCGGTGGTTTCCAGGAGCACCATCACGGGGCCAGGCACCGCATCGAGGCAGGCGGCATAGCCTTCGGCGTTCCTCCCCAATCCCGATTCACGGCCCTCCATATAGTTGCCTGGATGCGACACAATGGCGGTAATGCCGAGGGCGGTACAACGCCGGAGCTCAGCGGTGAAAGACTCTATGGATCTGCGGTTTAGGGCCTCGTCGGGTGAGGCCAGATTGATGAGGTACGAATCGTGCGACACAACAGCCCGCAACCCATAACGAATCAGTTCGTCTCGAAAGCGCTCGCATGTGGCCGCCTCTAGCCTTGGCTCGCGCCACTGGTTCGGGGTCTTTGTGAAGACCTGAATGGCGGTCGCCCCGATCTCCGCGCCCCTGGGCGGGGCGGCATCCACGCCGCCTTGGGTCGACACGTGCGCGCCCAGGAGATCCTCAGTGTCCCGCCCGATCCGGTTCATCCAGCCCCCCTCGCTTGACAGTTACCTCGCGCGGCGTACGTTCCCCGCCTGTTTTCGCCCAGCCTCGATGTGACCGAGTCTCCCCGTCCCCGCCTCGTCCTCCTCGGCTATGCCGCCGCCCGTCCCGAAGGACTGGAGCGCGCCCTGGTGCGCTCCGGCTTTCAGGTCATGGAAGCGCCGCCCGGCTGGCCCGAGCGGGGCGAGGCCGTGCCTCCCGACCTGATCGTCCTCACCCTTCCCCATCCCGATGATGCCCTCAAGCAGGAGCTCGATCGGCTGGACACGACCTCCTGGCGCCGGGTGCCGCGGCTGGTCACCCTGGCCGATCCGGACCGTGAGGCTACTACCAAGGCCCTGCTGCTCGGCGCGGACGATGCCATGGGGGCACCGATCAACTTCGCTGAGCTCAACGCCCGCTTGAATGCGAAGCTCCGATCCCGCGCTTCCTGGCAGGCGGCGGAGGACTGGAAACAGCTGAGCGAGCTCAAGTTTGACATCCTGCAGGAAGTCTCCGCCGCGATCCGGTCGGATGAACTGGTGGAGACGCTGGTGCGGCGGGTGGGCCTGGCCCTGGACCTGGCGCACTGCTCCTTCTTGCTGGTGACGCCGGGCGAGCGGTTCGGGCGGGTGGTGGCGGTGTGTGAGAGTCCCGCAACCCGCGACCTGCAGGTGGATCTCAACCGCTATCCGGAGATCATCGAGGCAATCAGCACCGGCCGCGCGGTGTTCGTCCCCGATGTGCGCACCCATCCGCTCTTCGACGACATCCGCCCCCTCTGGGCCCAGCAGGGAGTTCGGGTCAATATCCGGAGTGTCGCCGTCATCCCGGTGTTGCTCCAGGGTCGTACCACCGGGGTGTTTCTCCTGCGCACCCGCGAGGAGGATCCGAATCTCCGCCCGGAGCAGGTGGAGTTTGCCGAGACGCTCGCTCACGCCGCCACCCGCTTGCTCGAGAACGAGGAGCGCCGTTCCGCCATCCTGCGGCGCCAGAGCGGTGCGGCTTCCACCGACATGCTCACCGGGTGCGGGAGCCTCGATGCGCTGGATCGGCGGATCCGCGACGAGTTCGAGCGGGCCCGTCGCTACGCCCTCAGCTTCAGCCTGATTCTGCTCGACGTGGATCAGCTCCGGCGCTTCAACGAACGCTACGGCGCGGTGGTCGGGGATCGGGTCATGGCGGAGCTGGGTGGCATCCTGCAACGGGAGCTCCGGGCCCCTGATTTCGTCTCTCGCTACGGCGGTGATGAATTCGCGCTGGTTCTACCGGAGACCGACGTGGAAGGTGCTCGGCGGTCGGTGGGTCGGGTTCGGGAGTGCATCCAGAATCACGCCTTCCCCGAGCTCGACCCCGCCGACCGGCCCAAGCTCAGCGCGGGGATCGTGACCTTCCCCCATCCCTCGGCCGCGGAGACCCGCGATCTCTTCGCGCTGGTGGAGGCGGCGCTGCTGCGCGGGAAGTCGCAGACGGACGGACGGATCGGCACGGCGGAGTCGGTCGCGGCGTGAAGAACGGCGGACCGGCGGTAGGGCGGACCGTGGCCTTCTCCCCTGGAGTACTTTGTCGCTGAACTCACCGTCCCGCCGTCCCGCCGTCCCGCCGTCCCGCCACTCCGCCGTCCCGCCTCTACCGCCCCTACCGCCTCTTCTTCAGCCACTCCGCCGGATCCAGCGCCACGCCGCTCCCACCGCGGATCTCGAAATAGAGATGCGGTCCCTCATCACTGTTGGCCCCGCCCACCGTGCCAATCACCTGCCCCCGCGTCACGCTCGCCCCCGGCTTCACGGTCGCCGTCTCGAGGTGGGAATAGAAGGAGTAGTAGCCGTTGCCGTGGTCGAGGAGCACGGACAGCCCATAAGTCCCGATCGGCTGGGTCCAGGTGATCTTCCCCGCCTCGACGGCCTTCACCGGCGTGCCAACCGCGGTGGCGATGGCGATGCCGTTGTGCTTGATAATCCCGCCGCTGGGTAGGGTGTCCTTGCCGAAGCTGTAGAGGATCCGCCCCTCCACCGGCCAGTCCAGCTTTCCGATGTCGCTGGTGGTGATCGACCCCGGCGTCCGGACACCGGTGAGCGCCCCTCGGGCGTCGTTCTCTTTGCGGATCGCATCGAGTCTGGCGATAAGGTCGTTCAGATGGCCCTCGTCGCGCTCGAGCGCGGAGAGGCGCTCGTCGGTGGCCTTGCTGGAACGCCGGGCCTCCCGGAGCCGCTTGGCCCGTTCTTGCGCCAACGCGCCATAACGCGCCAGCTCCGCCTCGTGCTCGTCCTGGGTCCGTCCCAGCTGGCTCCGGGCGTCCACCAATGCCTTCCGCTGGCGTTGCACCAGGTCTCGGAGACGCTCCACGTCTCCCACCAGCGCCTTGTCCTGGCGGCTGGTCAGATACAGGTACTTGTAGCGGTTGAGCAGGTCGCCGAAGGACTCGGCGGCAACCATCACCTCGAAGTTGTAAAGGGTCCCCCGCTTGTAGATCTCCGCCAGCCGACGGGCCAGGATCGCCCGCTTCTCCTCCAGGTTGTCCTGGGCCAGGATCAGCTCGGCGCTCATCCGGTCCAGCTGGTTGTTGAGCCCGCCGATCTGGACCTCGAGCTCGTTCACCAACCGGTTGGTGGTCTGTCGCTGGCGCTCGATGTTGTCCAGTTCCTCGTTGAGGTCGTGGACCTGTCCCTGCAGCCGTTCCCGGTCGGCCTGGAGCTGCTCTCGTTCCTTACGGATTTCCTCCAGACGCTTGCGGCTGTCTTCGAGGTTCTGTTGGGCGGGCAGGCGGGCGGTCGGGCAGGCGGGCAGAAAATTCAATGAGTAGGCGGTCCAGATAAACACCTGTTATATCATGGTGCGCAGCAACGGTCCGTCCGCCCGCCGGCCCGCCGGCCCGCCCGCCCGCCTACACATTCCGCAAATGTCTCCCCACACTCACCAGACTTCCCCCCAATCCGATCGCCACGCCGAACAGCACGCCGAGGACCACCTGTCCGGCTTTGAAGAAGGCAAGGCCGGAAGTGGCGAGGTCGGACTGCCCCCGGAAGAGCAGGTAGCTGCCGTAGCACATCGCGGCGGCGAGCAGGCCGCCGAGGCACCCCTTGAGGGAGCCTTCCAGCAGGAAGGGGCCGCGGATGAATCCGTTGGTGGCGCCCACCAGGCGCATGATCGCGATCTCCCCCGCCCGCTGGAGGACCGTGATCCGGATGGTGACCCCGATGATGACCACCGCCACGGCAGCGAAGGCCAGGCCGATGGTGAGTCCCACGAACCCCGCGATGTTGCGCAACCGGTCGAGCTTCTCGACCCAGTCCTTGCCGTACCGGACGTCCTCGATGAACTGGTACCCGGCGAGGCGGTCCGCCACCGCTTTCACGTGGACCGCGTCCTGGAACCCTTCCTTGAGCCGGACCTCGAGTGAGGCGGGGAGCGGGTTTACCTGGAGATCCCGGTAGGCATCGCGGAATTCGATGAGGTCGGCCCGCGCCTTCTTGAGCGCGTCTTCTTCACTGACAAAGGTGACGCTCTGCACCTCCGGAAAGGCGGCGATATCCTGGGACGCCAGGGCGATGGTCTCGGCCGGTGTCCCCCGCAACAAATAGGCGACCACCTCCACCCGTTCCCCCACCCCGTGCAGGGCCTGACGCAGGTTCAGGGCCACCAGGCCGAAGAGCCCCACCACATAGAGTGAGAAGGCGATCGTCGTCACCGACAGCCCCGAGAGCAGGGGCGCCCGACTGAAGGACAGCAGCGCCTCTCGGAAGAGCAGTCTCACGACGCCTCCCCCGACACGGCCTCGTCCACCCCGCTGTCGAAGACCACGTTGCCATCGCGCATTTCGATGGTGCGGTAGGTCGTCTGCCGAACCAGGTCGAGATCGTGGGTAGCCATGACCACGCAGGTGCCGCCGGCGTTGATGTCGCTCAACAGTTGAAAGACGCCGCGGGTGGCGCGCTCGTCCAGATTCCCGGTCGGCTCGTCCGCCAAAAGGATCGCCGGATCGTTCACCAGCGCCCGGGCGATGGCCACCCGCTGCTGCTCACCCCCGGAGAGTTCCCGCGGATAGGCCTGCGATTTGGAGGCCAGTCCCACCTGGGTGAGCGCCCGCATGACCCGCGAGGGGATGGTGTCCCGTCGCGCCCCGGTCACCTCCAGCGCAAAGGCGACGTTCTCCTCGGCGGTCCGGTCCTCCAGCAGCCGGAAGTCCTGAAAGACAATGCCGAGCCGGCGGCGGAGCCTGGGGATCTCGGACGGACCCAACTGGCCGATGACGAACCCCGATACCCGCACATCGCCCTCGGTGGGACGCTGCTCGGCGTACATCAGCTTCAGCACGGTGGACTTGCCGGCGCCGGAGTGACCGGTGAGGAAAACGAATTCGCCCCGGGAGACATGGAGCGAAATGTTTTTCAGGGCGATGGTGCCCTTGGGATAGGACTTGGAGACGCTCTGGAAGCGGATCACGGCTTGAAGATAAGGTGGTAGGTAGTAGGTGGTAGTAGTTCCGGGTTCCGAGTTCCGAGTAGCTGGTTGGAGAGATGGAACACCGGGGGAAGGGCCCAACACCATCTGCGTGCAACTCGGAACCCGGAACCCGGAACCCGGAACTCGGACCTCGGAACTCGGAACCCGGAACTACCCCAACGCTTGCCCCAGATCCCGAATCAGATCATCCGCATCCTCCAGACCGCAGGAGAGACGCACGAACCCGTCGGGGATGCCGAGCTCGGCGCGCTGTTCGTTGGTGAGACTTCGGTGGGAGGTGAGCCGGGGCTCGGAGATGAGGCTCTCGACCCCGGCCAGACTGGGGGCGTGAGTGATGACCTTGAGCTTCTTGAGGAACCGCTCCGTGGCCCGAACGCCGCCTTTGAGTTCCAGTCCGACCATTCCGCCGAAGCCGTCCAAGAGGTGAGCGGCCAGTTCATGGTCCGGATGGGTCGGGAGGCCCGGATAGTGGACCCGGACGATCCCCGGATGCTCCACCGCCCACTTCGCCACCGCCATCCCATTGGCGTTGTGGCGCTCCATTCGCACCGCCAGCGTTCGGAGGCCGCGGTCCACCAGCCAGGCTGCATGGGGATCGATGGCCTGGCCCCAGAGCGTCATCAGGCGAGTGACCTCCTCGATGAACGACTGCGAACCGGCCACCGCCCCCGCGATGACGTCGCTGTGGCCGTTGAGATACTTGGTGGCGCTGCTGATGGCCACATCGGCCCCGTGTTCAAGGGGCCGGAAGTTGACCGGGCTCGCAAAGGTGGCATCCACCAGGAGGGCCAGGCCGAACTCTCGCGCCAGCTGCGCCATGGGGGTGAGATCGAGCACCCGCATGATCGGGTTGGTCGGCGTCTCCACGAAGATGGCACGGGTGGACTTGCGGATCGAACGGCGCCAGAGCCGGGGCTGATCCGGCGGGACGTAGCTGACCTCGATCCCGAAGCGGCCCAGCTCCTCCTCGAAGAGCCGCCGGGTACCGCCGTAGATCCAGGAGCTGGTTACCAGGTGATCCCCGGGCCGGAGTACGGCGAGATGGGCCAGCGCCGTGGCCGCCATTCCGCTGGAAACGAACAGCGCCGTCTCGGCTCCCTCGAGCAGCGCGTATTTCCGGGCCAGCTCCAGCTGCCCCGGATTGTTGCCGTACCGGGAATAGATGACTTCCTCGTCCGATCCGACCGGATTGGTGAAGGTGCTGCTCTGGAACACGGGAGCGACGACCGGTGCCCAGTCGGCGCGCCGGCGCGGCACGCCGTGGATCGCCGTGGTGGAGAGTCCGTGGCGGCGCCGGCTCATTGCACCAGGATCGGCTGGTAGGCCCCGTCCGCGGCCTGGACCACGCGAAGAAAGGCCAGCGCCTCCAGCGCCTCCATCGCGCGCTCAAGGGGCCAGAGCAGCGTGTCGGCCAGGCCCGCGGCGTCGGTGCTTCCCAGCCGGTGGACCATAGCGAGCGCCACTTGAAGATCCGGCGGGAGACTGCCCAGCACCCGGGGGCCATCATCGTCCGGCGAGATCACCAGGACCGCCAGGCTGTGGTGGGTCAGCACATGATCGATGGCCTCGGTGTGGTCCTCACGGAGTCCCTGCAGCACGACGTAGTGTCCCGATCCGGGCTCGGTCCGAAGGAGAAGCTTCGCGATCACCTCATCGGCGCAGCTGAAATCCATCAGGCCGACGGAGGAGAAGTCGAGGAGTGTGGTCGCGGCGTCCGCTTCGGCGATCGCCTGCTCGATACTGGTGCGGACCGCGGCACCGGTGGGGCGGGTCACCAGATCGTGATATGGCGTCGCGACGGTTTCCCGCAGTACGCGGTCCAGCTTGATGGTGTGAATCATCCTGCGGTGACGTCCTGCTCGGGAATGACCACTTGCACTTGGGCTCCGGGAAAAAATGGGAGGTTTTCCCTGAGGGGGACGTCTTCATCCCAGGGAGGAACGATGGTGATACGAGCGGTGCCGCTCCGTACCGAGAGCTTGCCCTGCCAGCGGCCAAGATAGCGCTTGATCCCCGCCAGCCCCTGGCCCCGTCCGGGGTCGCGGAACCGACTCACCCCACCGATGACTGCCGCCTCCAGCGCCGCCCCGTCGCCCCAGCGGTCACCGAAGCGCTTGGCTTGGGCGGCTTCGAGCGAGTGCCGGAAGCCGACCCCGGCGTCGCTCACCGCGATGACCACCACCCACCGGCCCAGCCGCTTCCGGAAGTCGTAGGCATGCACCCCCACCCAGCCGCTGGTCCCGGCGTGCTCAACAATATTCTGACAAGCCTCCGAAAGCGCCATAGCGAATCCCATGGTCGCTTTGGGTTCGAGCCGGAGTTTTTCCTTCAGGATGCGGGCGGCTCGATCCTGGATCCTGCCCACCACGCCGTGGACGTCCTCCGCGGCACGGATCGGGGTGACCTCCAGCAGCACATCCGAGTCCTCGTCCGGCTTGACCTTCGGCACCTTGCCGTGGATCTCGAACAGTGCGGCGGCATGCTGGAAGAACCCGGCCCGAACCCAATAGCGGCGGACGTGCTCGTCCGAGGGTACCGTGAAGAGCGGCCGCTCTCCCTTTGCCTCCTGCACCGCCTGCCCGGCGGTCAGCAGGCCGAGCAGGCCATAGGGCGTCGCGAACTCGGCCAAGCGGGCGTCGAAGAGCATTCGCTGGCCAAGAGGCCCGGCGGAAAAGGATTGGGCGAACCGGTCGAAGCTCCGGTCGTCGAAGGAAGGGGGAACCTCGACGATTCGGGTCATAGCGAAACCAGGTCCCCGCGGAGGTGCTGGGCCAGCCCGCCGGCGCCGCGAAACCCGGCGTTTCGAGCCGCCAGCCGATTGGCGTGGGCGATGGCCGTCCCGATCGGCTCCCCCGCGAGAAGGCGGCTGAAGAGCACCGCACCGAAAACGTCGCCGCAGCCGGTGGGGTCGGGGTCGTCAACGTGGGGCGCGGGAATCAGTTCGGTGCGAACGGCGGCGGAGGATCCCGCCCGCCCGCCCGCCTGCCCGCCTGCGACCGGCAGGGAGTCCTTTAGGGCCCGCCATCCATCAAACCCCGCCGCGGCCACGTACACCGAGCCGCGCGGACCCAGCGTAACCACCAGGAGCGACAGCCCCACGGCCAGCGCCTCCGCTGACAGCGCCAGCGGGTCTGGAGAGATCTGCCGCATTTCATCCTCATTGAGCTGCACCACATCAAAGCACCCGAACCAGCCGGCGGCGTCGGGAAGCGGTCGGAACACCCTGATCCCATCCTGCGGCATGCCGAGGAAGAGGCTGTGCAGGTCGCCATAGAGCGGCCCGTGGAAACCCTGTCGGAGCGCCGCCGCGGTCCCCAGCCCCAGCTCGAAGCCCGAGATGAAATTCACATAGACCGCATCGAGATCGCGGACCATGGGACCCAGCTCGGCCCAGGTCCAGCCTGGCACCCCGCCCGACATCCGTTCACAGCGTCGCTCTCGCGACTGGTACCGCAGGGTGACCCGGTTGTTGGGGACCGCCACCTCGACGCAGCGGGCGCCGGGCGCGAGCCGAGTCAGGGTGTTGAGAAACTCCTGTGCCGGCGCGCTCAGGTCCCGTCCGACCTTGATGAGAGGGACAATCTGCCAGTCCGCCGGGAGGCTGGCGTCGAACCCCGACAGCGCATACGCAATGCCCCCCCACTCCTCCGCTGGGAGCTGAGAGGGATCCCGACCGTGGATGATGTCCCAGACGAGGGATCCGAGGACGCCGATGCGTTTCATTCGAGACGAGGTGACAGGTAGCAGGTAGCAGGGAACAGGGAACAGGGAACAGGGAACAGGTACCAGCGGCCGGGTTACCAGGGAGGATCAGCGCTGCGATGAGACCTGCGCGACTGCTCGACCCTGCTGCCTGCTACCTGCTACCTCTCAAACCACACCCGCCTCCACCTGCTCGGCAAACGCCCTCGCCGCTCCGTAGACGCCGGCCGTTCCGGTCAATCGTCCCGGCACGATGCGGCAGACCTGGACGGCGGGCTTGAAAGCTCGGCGTACCACCTCACGGCGGAGGGGATCGAAGAGGCGGTCACCGGCGAGGGTGACACCGCCGCAGATGACCACCGCTTCCGGATTGAAGATGTTTATCAGATTGGCGATTCCGGCACCGAGAAACTTGGCGGTATCCCGGACGATCTCGAGGGCGATCTCGTCCCCGTCGTGGGCCGCCTCGTACACCGTCTGGGCCGACATCCGGGTGAGGTCTCCCCCCACGTACTGGGGCAGCGATGTCTCGGCACCGCTCTCGATGGCCTCTACCGCCCGGAGCGCGATGGCCGGCCCCGAGGCATAGGCCTCGAGGCAGCCGTAATTGCCGCACTTGCAGCGGCGCCCGTTGAGGTCGATGGTGGTATGGCCGATCTCGCCCGCGATGTCGGAGGCGCCGTGGAACAGCCGGCCGCCCACGATGATGCCCCCGCCAATGCCGGTCCCGATCGTCATGCCGATGGCGCATTGAGTGCCCTGCGCCGCCCCTTGCCACCATTCCCCCAGCACCGCGCAGTTGGCGTCGTTGTCCAGGGCCGCGCGGAGTCTCAGGCCGTCGTGAATTCGCTGGCGGAGCGGCATATTCACCCAACCCAGGTTGGGCGTGAGCAATACCACACCGGCGCGGGTATCGAGCGGTCCCGGTGCGCCGATCCCCACCCCCAGTATGTCGACGCCGGAAACCGCCCGTCGGGTCTCCGCGATGGAGCGGTTTGCCATCTCCATGATGTGCGCCACGACGGCGTCCGGTCCCTCTTCGGCGTGGGTCGGCGCGCTATGCAACGCCAGCAGGGCGGAGCCATCCTCCGCGACGCAGCCGGCGACGATGTTGGTGCCGCCGAGGTCGATGCCGACGATGTAGCGTGGGGGCATGGGCCGCCTGAGAGCTGAGTTACTGAGTGCAGTGCTGAGTGCTGAGTGCTGACTGCCGAGTGCCTATGGCCTAGGGCCTAGGGCCTATGGCCTCTTCCACCGCTCTCTCCACCTCATCCACCAGAATCATCGCCAGACACTCCCGCTCCGCCTCTGGCAGGACGGTGCCCGGCCCCTTCCTGGGGCAGACGTTCTTCACGCACGGGACGCACGGAAGCTCCGGATGCCGGATCACGCGATGCTGCTTGCCCACCGGGCCGGTGATCTGGGGATCGCCCGCGCCCCAGAGTGACACGGTCGGAGTTCCCACCGCGGCCGCGAGATGGAGCGGGCCGCTGTCGTTGCCGACGAGGAGCTTGCAATCGGCCAGGGCCGCCGCGAGTAGCGGAATGTCCGTCTGACCGCCCGCGTCGAAGCCGCCACCTTCCGCCACCTGCGCGGTGAGGGCGCGCTCGTCCGGCCCGCCCAGCACCACCACTCGATGTCCTTTCTCGACCAGGCGCCGGGCCAATTCCTTGAAACGTTCCGGCGCCCAGCGCCGGGCTGCGGCATGGCTGCCGGGGAAAAGGCCGACTGCCCCCGGTGCGATACCCGTCAGCGTCCGCCAGCGGTCAACCAGCGGCGCGGTGATTTCCAGTCGTGGAGCCGGGGTCTGGGTCGGGATCCCGCCCGTGGTCAGGACGAAATAGGCGGTGATCCGATGCTGGCCGGTGAAGCGCTGCAGAGGAACCGGGTCGCTGAGCAGGAAAGACCGCCGGTCGGTGGCGGTGCCGCGGCGGATCGGGATTCCCGCGCTGCGAAACAGGAGTGCCGAGGACCACGACGGAGTAAGCAAGGTGCCCTTCCCGTAGCCCCGGCGCCTCATCTCCCGAACGGCGCGGAGGAAACCGGCACTGCCCCGGTCAAAGGGAACCACCTCGCCGTGGGTGCCGGCCAGCTCCAGGACCGGAACCAGTTGACGGCTAACCAGGATGTCGATTCCCCGCGACGCGGCCAGGGCGGGGAGCGCCATGACCAGATCACCCAGGTGGTTCGGTGCGCGGATGATGTGGCGCGGCAAGGCGAACGGGCGGAGCATCCGGCGACCCTAATCCACCTGTAACACAGCCAGGAAGGCCTCCTGCGGGATCTCCACCGAGCCCAGCTGTTTCATCCGTTTCTTCCCTTCTTTTTGCTTCTCGAGCAGCTTGCGTTTCCGGGTGATATCGCCGCCGTAGCACTTGGCGGTGACGTCCTTCCTAAAGGCCGAAATGGTGGAGCGCGAGATGATCTGGCCGCCGATGGCCCCCGGGATGGCGATCTTGAACTGCTGCTTGGGGATCTCATCCCGGAGGCGGTCGCAGACCCGCACGCCCCAGTCCCGGGCCTTGTCCCGGTGCACGATCATGCTTAGGGCGTCCAC
>JBGPJS010000062.1:0-12465 GCA_041485505.1 Gemmatimonadota bacterium
CAGAAGTTCTCCCGGGTCGCCCTGCACTCCAACAACGTCGACAGCTGCAACCGCACCTGACACGCTCCTAGCGTCGTCGGTCTGGCGACAGTCTTCGGTGCCGGTGGGGGTACCAACTCCTACCGTGAGGTGGAAGAGACCGACGTCATCTTCCTCTGGGGAGCGAACGCCCGTGAAAACCACCCCATTTTCTTCCACCACGTCCTGAAGGGCGTTCACAAGGGAGCGCGGTTGTTTGTGGTGGATCCGCGGCGAACCAGCTCGGCGCAGTGGGCGGACCAGTGGCTCGGTCTCGATGTCGGGACCGATATCGCGCTGTCTAATGCCATGGCGCGCGAAATCATTCACGCCGGTCTGACCGACCCGACCTTCATCCGGCGTGCCACGACCGGGTTCGAAGCCTTCCGGGCCTCGGTGGAGCCATACACCCTGGAGTACGCCGAGCGGGTCACCGGTGTCCCGGCTGAAGTCATTCGTACCGCGGCGCACACGTATGCCCGGGCCGATCGAGCCATCATTTGCTGGACCCTGGGCATCACCGAGCATCACAACGCGGTGGACAACGTCCTGTCGCTCATCAACCTGGCGCTGCTGACCGGGCACATCGGAAAATACGGCTCCGGCGTCAATCCCCTCCGCGGCCAGAACAACGTGCAGGGTGGCGGTGACATGGGGGCGATCCCCAATCGTATGGTGGGTTTCCAGGATTGGACCACCGATGCCGACGTCCGGGCCAAGTTCGAGAAGGCGTGGGGAGTCAAGCTCAAGCCCACGTACGGCTCCACCGTGACCCAGATGTTCGAGGCCATGGAACACGGACAGTTCCACTCGCTGTATGCCATCGGGGAAAACCCGGCCCAAGCCGAGGCCGACGCGACCCGGGCGGAGCGGCTGCTACAGGGCCTGGACCATCTGGTAGTTCAGGACATCTTTCTTACCCGGACTGGGGAACTGGCCCATGTCGTGTTGCCGGCCTCCTCGAGCTGGTGCGAGTCGGAGGGGACAGTCACCAACAGCGAGCGGCGAGTCCAGCGGGTCCGCAAGGCGCTGGAACCACCCGGAAACGCCCGTGACGACAAGTGGATCATTTCGGAGATTGCCCGGCGCATGGATCACGACTGGGGGCACCCCTCGGGCGAGGAAGTCTGGAACGAAGTCCGGTCGCTGGCCCCCATGTTCGCCGGAATGAGCTACGCCCGACTGGAGAAGGAGGGTGGCCTGCACTGGCCCTGCTACGACGAGAACCATCCCGGCGAGCTGTTCCTGCACAGCCGGCTCTGGAAGGAGCCCATTGAAGGAAGGCCGGCACCGTTCTCGGTGGTGGAGCACGATGGGCCGGTGGAGATGCCGGATGCGGACTACCCCTTCCTCCTCACCACCGGACGGCGGCTCGACTCCTACAACACCGGAGTGCAGACCGGTGGCTACAGCTCTCCACTTCGGCGGGGGGAGTCCATCGACGTTTCTCCCGAGGATGCGGAGCGACTGGCTGTGGTGGACGGCGATCCGGTTCGCATCACGTCGCGGCGCGGCAGCGTGGTGGCGCCGGCCCGGGTCGACCGATCGCTCCGCGCCGGGCTAGTGTTCATGACCTTCCACTTCCAGGACGAGGTGAAGGTCAATCTGCTGACCATCGACTACACCGATCCCAAATCCGGTACGGCTGAATTCAAGGCCTGCGCGGTACGGCTCGACCCGGTGCGTCCCGCAGCCACGCCACCGCCGGTGGCATCCCTCGCGCATTCCAGAGGAGCGTAGTTGGACCTTCATCTACTCAACGCCGAGCCGACCGATGAAGAGCGTGAAGCGGTGGACGCGCTGCTGGGCCGATCGGCCTCCGGCTGGGATGGCGGCGATCGCGTCGAGTCCCGCGATGGGCATACCGCCTCGGGAGGCCATGCGGCCCGGCAGCAGCGGCATCTCCTCCTTCCTGCGCTCCACGCCGTGCAGTCACGAATCGGGTGGATCAGTGAGGGCGCACTCAATCATATCTGCCAGCGACTGACCATCCCTCCGGCCGACGCCTATGGCGTCGCCACGTTCTACGCGCTCCTCTCCACCGTCCCCCGACCCCGCCGGGTGCTCCACGTTTGTGATGACATCGCCTGCCGGTGTCGTGGGGCTGAGGCACTGATCGCGGAGCTGGAGCGGACGAACGGGCCGGCCGCGCAGCACGGACCGCACGGAGACCACGCGCACATCCCCGAGGACGGTGCCATCTGGCTGCGGAGCCCATGCCTGGGTCTCTGTGACCAGGCACCCGCGGCCCTTCTGACCCAGGCCGGTCGGACCCCGATCGAACGGCTGTTCGGCCACGCCACCGTCAAGGTGCTGCAGCAGGTACTGGCGGGACAGGTAGACGCGGCCGATACGCCGCACCCCAGCCTTCCCCAGGCCGGCGACGCTTCCCTCCGCCTCCTCAAGCGGGTCGACGTGGTGGATCCCGCCCGCCTTGACGACTACCGGGCCCACGGAGGCTATCAGGCGTTGCGGCGCGCGGTGGACCTCGGGCCGGAAGGGGTTATTCGCGAGGTGACCGATTCGAAGCTGATGGGGCGGGGCGGCGCCGCCTTCCCCACCGGAAGAAAGTGGGACGCGGTCGCTCGCCAGCCGGTACGGCCCCATTACCTCATCTGCAACGCGGACGAGTCCGAGCCCGGCACCTTCAAGGACCGAGCAATCATGGAAGGCGACCCTTTCGGCCTGATTGAGGCGATGACCATCGCGGCCTTCGCCACTGGCTGCGAGCAGGGCTTCATCTATGTGCGAGGGGAGTATCCCCTGGCGATCGAGCGGCTCCGCCTCGCCATCGACGCGGCGCGGGCCCGTGGTCTGTTGGGTGACAACGTGATGAATGAGGGGTTCCGCTTCGACCTCGAGATCCGCAAGGGCGCCGGGGCCTACATCTGCGGCGAGGAGACCGCGATCTTCAATTCGATCGAGGGATTTCGCGGCGAGCCCCGCAACAAGCCGCCGTTTCCGGTGCAGTCGGGTGTCTTCAACAAGCCCACCGTCATCAACAACGTCGAGACCCTGGTTAACGTGCTCGAGATCCTGAGGATTGGCGGACCGGCCTACGCCAAGATCGGCACGGAAGGATCGACCGGGCCCCGCCTCTTTTGCCTTTCGGGCAACGTGGCGAAGCCAGGTGTCTACGAGGTCCCTTTCGGGGCCACGCTGCGTGACCTCCTTGCCATGGCGGGTGGTGTGGCGGGAGGCCGGAAGCTTCAGGCTATCCTGCTGGGCGGTGCCGCCGGAGGTTTCGTCCGACCCGATGAGCTGGACATCCCGCTGACCTTCGAGGGGGCCCGTGCCGCGAAGACGACACTGGGTTCCGGCGTCATCATGCTGTTCGATGACACGGTCGACATGAAGGACATCCTTCGCCGGATTGCCGCATTCTTTCGCGACGAGTCCTGTGGCCAATGCGTGCCCTGCCGGGTGGGGACGGTGCGCCAGGAAGAGGCGCTGCACCGGATCACGGTGAAGCAGACCCGCGGAACCCTGAAGGATGAGCTGGCGCTCCTCGAGGAGATTGGCCTCGGCATGAAAGACGCCTCCATCTGCGGGCTGGGACAGACGGCGTACAGCGCGGTCGAGTCGGCCATCACGCGATTGAGTCTGTTCACGGAAGACGCGGTCCGATGAGCGCCCTGGTTCAGCTCTCCCCGCCTCGGCGGACGGTCGAGCTCACGATCGACGGCGAAATCGTCAAAGTGCCCGAAGGCACCACCATCTACGACGCCTGCCGCGAACGGGACCAGGCGATCCCCACACTCTGTTACCTGGAGACCCTGCACCCCGTGAACGTCTGCCGGGTCTGCGTGGTCGAAGTTGAAGGCTCGCGGGTGCTGGTGCCGTCCTGCTCCCGGAAGGTCGAGGCGGGAATGAAGGTCTCGACCAACTCGGAGCGGGTCCGTCACAGCCGGAAGATGGTGCTCGAATTCCTGGCTTCATCGGTGGACCTCTCCACCACGCCGGGGGTGGGGGAGTGGCTGAATGAGTACGGCTGCAAGCCGGAGCGTTTCGGCCCGCCTGCCCCCCAGTCAGCGGCTGGCGTCCGCGACAGCCAGCAGCCGGGCCATCACGAGCCCCCCGATCCACGGTACGCCGCGACGGTGGGCCAGCCGGTCAAGGTCGACAATGAGCTGTACGTCCGCGACTACGCGAAGTGTATTCTCTGCTACAAGTGTGTCGAGGCCTGCGGCAAGGACTTCCAGAACACCTACGCGCTGACGGTAGCGGGCCGCGGCTTCGACGCCCGGATCTCGACCGAGTTTGCGGTCGAGCTGCCCCAGTCGGCCTGCGTCTACTGCGGGAACTGCATTGCGGTCTGTCCCACCGGCGCGCTGATGTTCAAGTCGGAGCACGATCACCGCCGGGCTGGCACCTGGGACCAATCCCGACAGACCGTGACCGATACGATCTGCCCCTATTGCGGGGTCGGCTGTACCCTCGAGCTCCACGTTCAGGACAACGAAATCGTGAAGGTGACCAGCCCCTTCGATCACGAGGTGACGCGAGGCAATCTCTGCATCAAGGGACGGTTCGGGTGGCGGTATGTGCAGAGCCGCGGCGACCAGCCGGCGGTGCCCGGAAGCCAGGCGGCCGCGGGCGTCGGTTCCCGCAAAGGGAAAGGGAAAAGGAAAGCGGCCGCGGATAAACCCGGATGAACCCGGATCGAGCTTTGGGACAGCCTGCAGTTACTCCCATCCGGGTTCATCCGGGTGTATCCGCGGGGAATTCCCTTCAGGGGCCGATGACGCGCTCGGAATGGGTGTAGACCGACAGCCGATCGGTCCGCGCGAATCCCACCAGCGTCAGTCCGGCCTGCTGTGCCACCCGCACCGCCAGCCCCGTGGGTCCCGAAATGGCCGCCATGAGCGGTGCGCCGAGCACCGTGGTCTTCTGCACCATTTCGAAACTGGCCCGGCTGGTCACCACCACAAAGCCTGAGCGCGGGTCCGCGCCCCGCTTGAGCAGCGCGCCGATCAGCTTGTCGAGCGCATTGTGGCGCCCGACGTCCTCCCGCACTTCTTCGATTTCCCCCTGCGCTGTAGCCCAGGCCGCCGCATGCACCGCGCCGGCTGCGGTGTTGGAGCTCTCCCGCCCGGCCAGCGCTCCCAGCGCGCGGTGGATCGCGTCCGCGGCTACTGTGCCCCCCGGCGGGACCGGATGCAGCTCCTTAAGCACGGCCGTCACACTGTCGGCGCCGCAGATGCCGCATCCGGTGCGGCCGGTCAGCCGGCGGGTGCGCTCCGCCACCACGGCTGCACAGTGTTCCGGGACCCGCGCCTGGATCTCGATCCCGCGGCTGTAACGGACGACCTCGAGTCCCTCCAGCTCCTCCGGCGAGCCGATCAGCTCCTCTGTGATGCTGAAGCCGAGCGCGAAATCCTCCAGATCCGCCGGGGTCGCCATCATTACGACATGGGGGATGTTGTTGTAGGCGATTGCGACGGGGACTTCCTCGGCCACCGGCTCCACTCGCTCGACCACGATTCCCTGCTCCCAGCGTTTGACCCGGTGCTCCAGGAGCGGTCCAGCGTAGCCTAGGCGGAAGAGGCCGAGGGGGTCCTCCATTTGGGGGAGATCAGCGGCCATGGGGGCCTCGCGTCGGGGGGGCTCGGGCACCGGCGGTCCGGATGCAGGATGATGCAAGCAATATAGGGAAGAGTGATTTGCTTCGTCGGATTCCACCGGGTGCGGAAGACCCCACTCATCCAGCGAGCCTTGCCGCCACTTTCCGCCCAAAGGGTTCCGCCGGGTTTCATCCGGCACAGGCCAAGTCACCACCGGCACCGGGTCCCGATCCGGCGGATCGACAGGATACCAATAGGGTTCGATCGGGCTGCCAGCGATGATCAATGTGAGGGGGTGAACCGGCGGACCAGCGGTAAAGGAAGGCGGATCAGTTGGAGTGCGAGTGCGGGGCGATGGCGGCAGGCCCTGTCGTCTTCGGGAACCGGCGGCTCGGACGGCGGGATGCGGGCACTATTTACGAGCTTGTGGAGGGTGTGGTGTACTGAATGCGCGCGGCCAGCTGCAGCGCGGCCCCGGCCAGATCGGGTAGCTCGTCGTGATCGGAGCTCAAGGAGCCCGACTCAAGATCGCCGGCAAGACCCAGACAGATCTCGGCGGCGCGGCGGATCCGGAACCGTTCCCGGAAGAACTGATATTCCTTGGCGTTGTCCGAGGTGAGGACGCCCCAGAGGCGGAACCGAACCTCGTCCACGGCGCTCTTGAGGTCCTCCATCCCCGCGGGGGGAAGGGTCCCTTTGGCCAGCTGGCTTTCAATGCTCTGCAGCGTCGCCCGCAGGGTGGTGACATGAGTGCTGTCGCCTGGCTCGCTCATCGGACCCTCCTCCGTCCTACTATCGGCTGGTTCGGTCTGAACATTACCGGGTGGTCCCGAGCCGCCAGTCCCCCCATTCTCAGGCCCGCCCCCGGATCTTCGCGGCCCACCAGCGGAGGCCGACGAAGAGGAATCGCCAGTCCTTGAAAAATTCCGGGGGCTTCCCCTCGAAGTAGTGGCCCACGAACTGAAACACCCATCCCACCACAAAGAGCCCGAGGGCGAGCCGCCACCACCCGGGAACGAACAGAGCCACGGCGAAGAGCGGCAGTGAAACGGCGATGAGCGGGATCCCGATCGTGTGACAGGTGCGATTGATCGGGTGCTGGTGGCTTTGCGCGTACTGCGCGATCCACTCCTGGCTGGTCTTGCCTCCCATCATGCGGCTCCCTCCCGAGGTATGCTGCGGCGTTTCAATTCAGTTTGACGGTCGGCGCGATGGTGAACTGGAAGTGCTGCTCCACCAGCTGCCGCACTCTCCGCCCGGCCAGGACGGCGGGATAAAACTGCATCCCGGGCAGCGCCGCTCTTACCGCCGCCTCGAAGCCGGGGTGCGTGCTGGTGAGCACGCGGGTGGTCGTGGCGTCGACCAGCCCACTGGTGTCCACCACAAACTGCACGAAGACGATCCCTTCGATCCCCTCCGCCAGCAGGTCCGGGGGGTAGATTGGCGCCGCGCTACCCGGGTAGCGGGTAGCCATCGAATCCACGGTGAGGATGCTGTAGACCGAATCGAGGCTCGCGGCTCCAACATCCGCAGGGAGATCTGGCTGAGCGGCGGTCCGGGTGCCCGGAGGCGAATCTCCGGCGCCCGCATGCCGCAGACCTTGGCGCCCCAGTCCCAGGGCCAGCTCCCGGCCGGGACCGTCATCCGGGGCCGGGGCGATATAGTGAAGAGTGACCAGTTGGGTCCGTTTGCCAGGGAACCGATCGGGAGGGAACAGGTAAATCGCCGGGTTCATGCGGTTGTATTCCGGTAGGCCGTTGCCTCCCCGCGTCGCCACCAGCGCTCCCCCCACGATCGCCGCATGGGCCGCCGCACTCACGAGGGCCCACCCGGCGAAGGACCACGGGTTTCGGCTGGTCTGGATCAGCAAGCGCAGCATGTCGCCTCCAGGGCCCGAAGGGGGGCCGCTCCCGGTCCGACGCCTCGTCGAGTATGGGTCGTCGGGGCCGGGTGGGCAAGAGGATTGAGGGTTTATGGGATTGTGGGATTGAGGGTTTATGGGATTGTGGGATTGAGGGATTGAGGGATTGAGGGATGGAGGGATTGGAGGGATTGGAGGGCTGCCATGGCCTCACATCTCACAATCTCGGAATCCCGGAATCCCATACTCCCCCTGTCCCTCCCACAGGCCCGCTCGTCCCCGGGCCATAGACGAACCCGTGCGCCGGAGATAACCTGAGGCCATGCCAGAGTCGAGTCGATCCAGGGGTCGGTGGTGGTTCATCGGCGCCACCTTTGCCGGATTCACCGGGCTCGGCGTCCTTAACTTCCTGTATCGCTATCTGGATGATCTCGCCAGAGGGCATCAGGGGACCCTGCCCAGCCGGTTGATCGAGGAGTTCTCGGGCATCTACGTCGCGGCCTTGCTCTTTCCGCTGGTGCTGCGCTTCGCTCGGCGAGTCCCGCTGACCGGCCCTCGCTGGCAGCGACACCTGCCGCTCCACCTTCTGGTCATGGTCACGCTTTCGCTTACCGCGACCTCGCTCATGGCCCTCTCCCGGTCGATCATTTTCCCCTTGCTGGGTCTGGGCCGCTATGACTACGGGATCATGCGGATCCGCTTCTTCATGGAGATGCCCAAGCAGGTGCTCGGATATGGGATCGCGGTACTCCTGATCGATCTCTTTGATCATTTCGTGCGGACCCGAGAACAGCAAGTGACCACGGCCCAGCTCGAATCCCGCCTGGCTCAGGCTCAGCTCCAGAATCTCAGACTGCAGCTGCAGCCCCATTTTCTCTTCAACGCGCTCAACACGATTTCGTCGGTGATGTACGAGGACCCGCGCGCCGCGGATCTGATGATCGCCCGGCTAAGCGAACTGCTGCGACTCACCCTACGTGATGCGCCGGCCCAGGAGACCACGGTCGAGGAGGAGCTCCGTCTCCTCGCGCTCTACATCAGCCTCCTGGAGGCGCGCTTCGAGGAACGGCTCCGGATCCGGGTCTCGATCAGCCCCCAGACCGCGGGAGCGCTGGTGCCACAGCTCGTCCTTCAACCCCTGGTAGAGAACGCCGTTCGGCACGGCTTCGAGCGGTCCGGGAACGGATTGATCGAGGTCTCCTGCGAGCGTCGCAATGGCGCACTCGTACTGGCGGTACGGGACCACGGCCCCGGGCTCACCATTCCAGCAAAGGACGCGCTCCAACGCGGGATCGGGCTGTCCAACACGGCCGCCCGTCTCTCCCGGCTGTACGGGGCCCACCACCGCCTGGAGTTCTGTAATGCCGAGGAAGGGGGGCTCCGGGTCACCATCGAAATTCCCTTCCGGCTCGCTGAGTCGGCGGTACTGAGCGCGGAGCCCCAGGGATGATCCGTACCCTGATCATCGATGACGAGCGCCCTGCCCGCGCCAAGATCCGACGGCTCCTGGCCGAAGCATCCGATGTGGAGGTGGTGGGAGAGGCGGCTGACGGGCGGGCGGCGCTGGCGGCAATCCGCGAACGGGACCCAGACCTCGTGTTCCTGGACGTCCAGATGCCCGGGCTCGATGGTTTCGGGGTTCTCGCGGAACTGGAGCCCGAGGCGCTCCCGGTGGTGGTGTTCGTGACGGCCTTCGACGAATACGCGGTGCGCGCGTTCGAGGTTAACGCACTCGATTACCTGCTCAAACCAGTTGATCCGGAACGATTTCAGCGTCTGCTCGAGCGGGTCCGACGGCACTTTGAACCGGGATCGCCGGCGCTGGACGAGCGGATCGAGCGGCTGCTTCGGCAGGTGGGTCGGGCCCCACGGTTTCTCGAGCGGGTGCTGGTGACAAGCGATGGGCGCTCCCGGTTCCTCAAACTGGTTGAGGTCATCCGGATCGAATCGGCCAGGAACTATCTCGTCTTGCACGCCGGCCCCGAACGCCACACGGTCCGCGGCAGCCTGGGTGGTTTGGAGGCACAGCTCGATCCGCAGAAATGGCTGCGCATCAACCGCTCCGAAATCCTCCAGATTGACCGCATTGCTCACCTCGAGCCCTGGTTCCATGGCGAGTACCGAGTGCTCCTGGACGACGGTACCCGCAGCACCTGGAGCCGGCGCTACCTCGCCCGCGCCGATGAGATCCTGGGGCGGAAATTCTAGTCATGACCCCCGCTCCCCTAATCACGAAAACACGAAAGCCCGAAACCGCGAACCCGTGATTCAGTTCCGGGAACGGTGGCTGAACGGCAAACGGGACGATTTCGCGCTTTCGTCCTTTCACGTCTTCGTGATTGCGGTTCGGGCGGGCCCACTCGTCCCCCCGTTCGCCCGGTGGTCCCAGATCCGTTGTCGCCCCAACCATCCGTTCCCATACTGGTCGCCGCACCAGCGGTTCAACCCTCGGCCAAGGATGGAGACGTGAGACGGAAACCATTGATCGTGCTCATCACCGTTGCATTGTTGGGCGTCGGGGTCGCCCTCCTGGCCCACGGCCCTCACCGGGGGCCCGCGCCCAGCGGCAGCGATGAGTGGTCGGCCTACGGCCGGGATCCGTTGGGAAGCCGCTCCAGTCCCCTTACGGAGATCACTCGTGGAAATGTCGGAGAGCTCGAGGTGGCGTGGACCTACCATACCGGGGAGACTGGTCCCGAGTACGCCACCCGGCAGCGCACCTCCTTCGAGGCGACCCCGATCGTGGTCGACGGCGTGATGTATGTCAGCACGCCCCTGGGACGGGTGATCGCGCTCGACCCCGAGACCGGCACCGAGCGTTGGGTGTTCCAGCCGAATCCAGCGGTCGATCGCCAGGTCCGGTTCGGTGACTTTACCAACCGAGGGGTCAGCACCTGGCTCGACTCGGCGGCCACACCAGGGGCGCCGTGCCGGCGTCGGATTTTCCTCGCCACCATCGACGCTCGGTTGATCGGCCTGGATGGGCACGACGGCCACCCCTGTGCCGGGTTCGGGGAGGGCGGAACCGTGGATCTCCGCCGCGGTCTGCGGAACTCCCCCTTCGAGGTCGCGGAGTACGAGGAAACCTCTCCGCCTGCAGTGATAACGGTCTCGTGGTGACTGGATCGGCCGTGGCCGACAATAACCGTACCGACGCGGCCAGCGGCGAGGTTCGTGCCTTCGATGCCCGCACCGGTGCACTGCGGTGGTCCTGGGATCCAGTCCCCCGCAACCCGGCCGACCCGGCGTGGCAGACCTGGATCGGCCCCCACGCCCACCAGACCGGTGCCGCCAACGCCTGGTCCGTCATCGCGGCCGATCCGGCGCGCGATCTGCTGTTCGTTCCCACCGGCAGCGCCAGCCCCGACTACTTCGGGGGGGAACGGCGGGGCGCCAACCTCTACGCGAATTCAGTGGTCGCGATCCGCGCCTCGACCGGCAAAGTGGTCTGGCATTTCCAGACGGTACATCACGATCTCTGGGACTACGACAACGCCTCGCCGCCCTCGCTGGTGACGATTCAGAAGGAGGGCCGGGCAATCGCGGCGGTCCTCCAGGCCACCAAGACCGGCATGCTCTTCGTGCTGGATCGGGATACGGGGGCTCCGATTCTTCCGGTTGAGGAACGGTCAGTCCCCGCGAGCGACGTTCCCGGCGAGGAGGCCTGGCCCACCCAGCCCTTCACCACCTTTCTGTCCCCTCTCAGCCCGCATCAGATGAGCAGGGACCAGGTATGGGGCGTGACCTCGGGTGAGCGGGCGGCGTGTCGGCGACAGATCGAATCGCTCCGCAATGAGGGGATCTTCACCCCGCCCAGCCTTCAGGGAACGCTCGTCATCCCTTCCAACATCGGGGGTGCCCATTGGGGTGGAGTGGCTTTCGATTCGGCACATGGCATCGTGGTGGTGCCAACCAACCGGATTGCCACGGTTATCCGGTTGATTCCGCGGGAGAAGCTTGATATGGCCGAGGCCGACACTTCTCACGCCCAATACACCGACATGCGGGGCACTCCCTACGTCATGCGGCGGGACATGCTGCTGTCCCCCCGCCGACTTCCCTGCACGCCGACACCATTCGGCGCACTGGTCGCACTCGACCTCACGACCGGTCAGAAGCGCTGGGAGGTGACGCTGGGCACGGTGCGGGACTTCCTGGCGACCAAGATTGGCCTGCCTCTTGCTCTCGGCTGGGGGACTCCGAATCTGGGCGGTCCCATCGTGACCGCAGCCGGACTGGTCTTTCAGGCCGGTACCATGGACCACTACCTCCGCGCGTTTGACATCGAAAACGGAGCGGAACTCTGGAAGGGTCGGCTGCCGGCCGGCGCGAAAGCAACGCCGATGACCTATCGGCTGGGCGCCGGTGGCCGGCAATACGTGGTGGTCGCCGCCGGGGGCGATGGCAACGACTTCGGCAAGAGTGACGCGGTCGTGGCGTTCGCGTTACCGCGGTAGCGGGGCGGAGATCCAGATACCGAGCTGTTTGCTCGCGGCAGTCGGGGACCTACGCGGGTAGGGCGCCGATCCTCCGCATCGATGGCCAATCTGGGCTCATCCGCGTTGCTCTGCGGCACTGTTACATAGGTCGTGCCGAGTACGACGGCAGTCACCACGGACAGATCACTGGGGAGAGCTATGGCGGTCCTGGTCACCGGCGGGGCGGGGTACATCGGCAGTCACACCTGCCTCGAGCTACTCCAGTCGGGCCACGATGTCATCGTGGTGGACAACCTGAGCAACAGCAAGGAAGAGGCGCTCCACCGGGTGCAGGCACTGGCTGGTCGGGCGCTGACTTTCCATCGGGTGGATCTGTTGGAGGAACCGGCGCTCGACGCAGTGTTCGCGAGCGCGTCCATCGAGTCGGTCATTCACTTCGCGGGTCTTAAGGCCGTGGGAGAGTCCGTCACCATCCCCCTGCGCTACTATCACAACAACATCACCGGCACCCTGGTGCTCTGCGATGTCATGCAGCGATACGGCTGCCGAAACCTGGTGTTCAGCTCCTCCGCCACGGTGTACG
>JBGPJS010000063.1:0-12438 GCA_041485505.1 Gemmatimonadota bacterium
ATACCAGGTGATCAGGTCCCACATAATGGCGCCGATGAGTCCAGCCAGGACGACATTGGGAGCCACCACGCTGGGCTCGATCAGCCCGCTGCCGACCGTTTTCGCGACCGCGGTCCCCACCGTGAAGGCCGCCGCGAAATTGAAGAACGCCGCCCAGATGACCGCTACGCCTGGGGTGAGAACACGGGTGGAGACCACCGTGGCGATGGAATTCGCGCTATCGTGAAAGCCGTTGATGAAATCGAACACGAAGGCGACCCCGACGATCGCCAGGACGGTGCTCACGGTCGTCGTCATCGTCAGCCGTGCTTGATAGAGATGGACTCCAGGACGTTGGCGGCGTCCTCGGCCCGGTCGAGCGTCTTCTCCAGGTTGTCGTAGAGCTCCTTCCACTTGATGACCGTCACCGGATCCGGGGTGCCCTCGAAGAGCTTGCCCAGCCACTCGTGGTAGAGGGAGTCACCCTCCTCCTCCAGCCGCTTCACGGCCACGCAGGCCGGCAGGACTCTTCCCTTCTTGTTGTTAGGCAGTTCCTTGACCGCGATGAGCAGTTGTTCAGTGATCCGCTTGACAACGTCCGCCAGCAGGATGGCGCCGGTCGGCGCCTCCGCGACATGAAAGATCTGCGACCGCCGTGCCAGGCCGTCGATCTGGTCGATAACATCGTCCAAGCGAGAGGCCAGAACGTGGATGTCCTCCCGGTCCAGTGGAGTGATGAAGGTCCGGTCGAGTCGAGTGACCACCTCGTGCGTCACTTCGTCGGCCTCATGCTCGAGGCGCTTGATCGACTCCGCGAGGTGGAGGCGATGGTTGACGTCGGCCTTGAGCAGTTGCTCGAGAAGGCTCGCCGCCTCTACCGACCGCTCCGCGACGGCGATGAAGAGCTCGAAGAATCGCTCGTCCCTGGGAAGAAGGCGCACCGGAGGCTCCGGGTTGGCAGGATTGTCACAGTCTTGTAACGGAGACGGGCGGGAAGATAGTGCCTGCGGCGGGGGAGGCAAGATACTTCAACAAATCCTCGGGTCGCTCCAGCCAGAGGTCCGGCTCGGCCCCCTCAAGCTCCGCCCGGCTGAAGGGTCCCCACAGCACCGCCGCCGTTCGGACACCCGCGCTCCGTCCCGAGTGCATGTCGTGGATGCTGTCGCCGACGTAGACGGTTCGGGCGGGTTGGGCGCCCAGCAGCGCCAGGGCTCGATCCACCGGCTCGCGGTGTGGCTTGGGGTTCACCACCTCGTCGGCGCAGACCAAGACATCCATCGCATCCTCCAGTCCGATCAGGCGGAGACCCCGAAGAGCGCCCTGCCGGTTCTTGCTGGTTACCAGGCCGGTCTGGAGCCCGCGCCTGCGGATCGTCCCGATCACCTCGACTACCCCCTCATAGGCCCGGACCATCCGGTCGTGATTGGCGATGTTGTACTCCCGGTAGGTCTCGATCAGCGCCTCCAGTTGCCCGGGGTCATGGGCCCAATCCGATAGTTGCGCCCGAAGGGGGGTACCCACTCCCCGCAACCAGTCCGCATCGCTCCGGGGTGGCAGTCCGTGCGTCGCCAGCGTGTGGTGATAGCTGTCGAGGATGAGACGGACCGAATCGATCAAGGTCCCGTCGAGGTCGAAGAGGATGGTGGTGAGGGAAGGCATCGGAACAAGGTAAAGGGACGCCGTGAATCTGTCATCGTGGCCCGCCAGCGTGTCATCCTGAGCGAAGCGAAGGATCCCTCACCACCGAGTCCGCAAACCACTCCGCTGACAAGTCCTTCCAACCCGGATTCATGAACTCGATCAATCCGATCTTCCTCTTCCGCAGCCATCCCTTGATCTGATGATCTGAGGCTCCCTCGCGACCGCCGATCCGCTGTCGGCAGTTGCTCGTAGTAGACCAGCCGGTCGAGATTGTATCGCAGGGTGAAGCCTGGGAGCTGCTTGGTCTTGTGCTGGTACACTCGCTGCATGAGGTCGGAAGTCGCTCCGATGTAGAGTGTACCGGTGCGATTGGTCATGATGTAGCCGGAATACGTCTTGGTGTACATGGTGAGAGATCCTTCGCTTCGCTCAGGATGACACCGTTAAACGCCCGCTTTCCCCTACCCGAAACACCACCATCCCCAGCAGTCTTGGCTCCAACGCCCCCCATTCTGGCGCCGGCTCCGGCAGCGTCGGCAACTGCCTGCGTGCCTCTATGTCGGGCAGTGCGGCCAACCGCTCGATCAGCCTCTCCTCACCCACCGAGTGTCCTGCGGCAACGAAACGCATGGCCCCCTCGATCCGGGAGAGAGCCTGGCCATCCCTTTCTCGGATCGCGATGCTGGCCCAGCTGGTGAGTCGTCGGAGAAGATGGCGCGCGGAGAGGGAGGGACGCTCCCGGTGCCAGCACCCGGTGTGCGCGTCTCGCAGCCGCTGACGCACCAACGGAAGGATGGCCTCGAGCGCGCGCCCGATCTCGCCCGTATCGACCGCCTGGATCTGAATCGCGCGTGCGGCCTCGAGGAGTCTGGGCTCGACCACCGCCGCGTCCTCACTCCATTCCCTGGTCCGCGACAGCCATCCCACACTGACGATCGCATCGCAGGCACCGAGGTCGTCGGGCCGGGAGAGCACGAATCCGGCCAGGAGCCCCGCTTCGGGTCCTTCGATTGTGGCGACCCCACGCACGGCGGGACCCTCGCCCAGCGCCGCTTTGACCTCCTCGCGCCACCGCCAGACTCGGCGGCCCCCGGCACCGAGTCCCCAGGCCGGGGGCAGGGCGGCTTTCCGGGCAAGGCGGGCACCGCTCGCCAACCGTTCTTCGAGGGAGGGTGGCGGGTCGAATCGAACCACCTCAACGGCCGTGTGGGGCGAGCCCCGCCGAATGGCGCGGCCGTTCCGCTGGTCGAGCCGCACCTGGTTCCACGGCAGGTCGTAGTGCACCACCCGCTCGGCGGCCTGAAGATCAAGCCCCTCGGCGGTGACGTCGGTGGTTATCAAATGTAGGGGCGCGGCAATGCCGCGCCCGCCCGTGGCAGCCATGCCGAGTCCGCTTGATCCCGGCCGGAACCATCCCAGCACCAGCTCCCGCGGTATCTGCGTTCGGCCGATTCCTGCGGTGGCACCGGTACACCAGGCGATCCGCCCTTCCCCCAGGAGGCCCCGGAGATACCGTACCGTCTCCCGGTAGGCGACGAAGACGAGAGTTCTCCGGCCATCGCCGAGCAACGCTTCCAGCGCCTGGGCCTTGGCGTCGGTTCGCTCCGAGTTGGGTCGCATCAGTTCGATGAGCCGCTCGACGGCTGGGAGATCTTCCAACGCGAGGTCGCTGACGGTCGGTGCCGACGGGAGGAGCTGCCAGAGTACTAGCTGCTCGTCGGTGCCGGCGGTGAATCGGCGGAGTTGGGCGCGGGTTAGCGGCCGGTCGCAGGCCAGGGCATCCCGGGCCTGAAGCAGGAGCCGCCGATAGCGTCGCAGCGAGCCGAGGAGGGCCGCCGGACTCGAGGCCGCCGCCCTCCAGCAAACCATGCGGATCAGTGCCGCGATCGGCACCGAGCTCGAGAGCCGGATTTCGTCGAGCCCGGCGAGGATCGGCGGCAGCCATTTCGGGCCCCGGGCTCCGGCGGGGGCGGCCTGCTCGATCCGCGACGGCCGCAGCTGATCCGTCTCGGATCCGGTGACAATTAGCCGGCCGAGAGCGGGATGCACTCGTCCCTCCCGGAGGATCTGGGCCAGCGAGCGGACTCCAAAGCGGGAGAGCGTATCATCTCGGGTGACAAGAAGGAGCTGGTGCACCAGGTCGTCGGCGCGGTTGACCGCGGGAGTGGCGCTCAACAGGAGTACCGGCCGACCAACCAGCCACGATGCCAGGTGCCCATAGCGCCGGGTCGATGGGTTGCGGAGCCGGTGGCTTTCATCGATGATCACCAGTCCCCGACTCCGCGGCGGCAGGACGCCCCGGCTCACCCGTTCGAGGGAGTGGAGGACCACGGCGACTCTCAGGTCCGCTGCCACTCGCCGCCACTGCGGAACCAGGGCCGCGGGTACCAGGCAGGTGGTCGGATCGGTGCCATTCCATGCGGTCGCGACTGCCAGGGCGACGAAGGTCTTCCCGCTGCCGACCGGGTCGGCCAGTAACGCGCCTCCGTGATTGGCGAGGGCGCTGAGCACCCGGCCGAAGGAGTGGCGCTGGGACGGAGTGAGCCACCCCGGCGCCGGCCGCGAGTCCGCGGGAGGGGCTAGTGCGGTCACCATGGCGCGGGCTACCGCGGCGGGGGCCGCGGGCGGTCCCGGGCGGAGAGCCGAAAGCAGCGGATCCCCCGCCGGCGCCAGCGCCTCAGCGACGATCGCGGGGATCGGTTCCCTCCAGCTCCACCAGGGCGGCGCGCGCCGCCGGCGTGAGGCTGAGGAGGCGAGCGCAGAGTTCATCGAGCTCTTCCTGGATCGGCCGGCCGGCCGCTGCAAGATCGGCGAGGCGCGGCAGGTCGGGGTCGGTGAGTACCGTCTCCGGCAGCGGCAGCGACGATACCACGTGGGCGTTGAATCGGGCGAAGCCGCCCATCGCGCGATCGGCCACGCTCCGTGCGACCGCTCGGATCCAGCTGCTGTTGAGCCATGCCGCGATGGATCGCGCCTTACAGTCGTCTTCGACGGCGATCAGGTAGCAGGTGTTGAGGGGGACGAGGAGGTGGTCGCCCTCCCCGGAGAGCGGCACGGCGGAAAGTGAGCGGCAGAGATCGGCCCACACCACCCGGTGTGGTGCCACCGCCCCCGCCGTTCGGAACAGGGTCCAGGGCACGCCGCCGCTATAGTCCGCCCGCGCGAGCAGCACTGCCGCATGAGTGTCGAAGTACCGCGCGGCCCGCGGCGGCAGCCTGGAGAAGACCCGACCTCGCGGGTCATGGGTCCAGATCAGCCGGGTCCGTCGACGGATCTGGAAGGGGGCCACATCCCGGCCCCGCACGGCCCAGCGAATGAGCCCGGGTTCGATCGGCGCAGAGGGGTTGAGAAAGATCGCGTTGGCCCCCGTCTTCACACCGAGCTGCGCGGTGTAGCGGTCACCGACGCGCGGGTGCTCCTGTCGCACCTCCTCGAGGGCTCGTCTCACTCTTGAGCTCACCAGAACCCAGGGGGCACCACCTAACAGCCGGTTCTGCGGCATCTCCGCTCTTACCGAGGGGTCGAGCGAGGCCCGGACCATCTGGTGGGGCTCGGCGACCGTCTTGGAAAAGACCAGAGCCAGGGGATAGACCGTGGCATTGAAGCAGTCGGCGCGCTCCGCGGTGAGGTCAGCAATGGCATGCAACCGCGCGCCCGCGCTCAGGACCCGCCGCGCAACGGTGCCGTAGGCCGCGGTCGAAATCTTCGCGGGGGTGAGCAGGGCCACGACGCCACCGCTTGAGACCAGTTCCCAGCCCCGCTCGACGAACGCCAGCGCAAGGTCGGGGCGATGGGCGTACCCCGGACCGCCGTCACTCCGCCACCAGCGATACCGTCGCGCCAGTCGCTCGCGGAGCCCGGCCGGAAGCTGTTCCGCTCGCACCCATGGGGGATTGCCCACAACCAGATCGAAGCCTCCGCGCAGTGCGAAGACATCCGAGAATTGCACCTCGTACTGGAACCAGGGAACCTCGCCCTCGCGCACCAGTCGTCGTCGGCTCTGACGGACCAATCGGAGCCGGGTCCGCAGTTCGCGGAGCCGGCGGCGCAGGGCGGAGTCGAGTCCCCGGCTTCCTCCGAAAAGCGTGGGTGAGCGTGCCTCGCCTAGGCACTCGGCGATCTCGATTTCCACTCGGTCCTCCGCCCGGTCGAGGCAGTGCCGCATGGCGCCGACCTCGGCGCGCCGAAGCTGACGTGCCGCCTCGCGTTTGTCTTCACCCGTGGCGAGCACCAGCCGAGCCCGGGTTTCGACCAGGAGCCGTCCCGCCGCGGGGGTGCCGACCGGAAGTCCCGCAATCTGCCCCACCGGGTCCATGAGGCTGTCCCCCTGGCGGATCAGACAATCGAGATTGGGAAGTGGAGAGACCTCTTCCGGGTGCCCGGCCGGATCCTCGGCGGCCACCGACAGCCAGAGCCGGAGCTCGGTCAGCCGCACGGCCATGGGATTGAGGTCCACCCCGAAGAGGCTTCGGCGAAGGATCTCCTGCTTGCTGTGGTGCCGGTCAGCGACGCCGTCGGCGCGCAGGGAGGTCAGCCGCTCCAGTGCGCCCAGCAGGAAGGCGCCCGATCCCACGGCTGGGTCGAGCAGCGTTACGTTGTGGAGGACTTGGAGGGCCGCCGGATCCCGATCCGCGAGCTGTCGTGCCGCGAGGCCGTCGGAGCACCTGAGTCGGTTGGCGATCAGGGCCGCCAGCGCCGCGTCGAGTACCTCCCTCACCAGCGCGGACGGCGTGTAGAAGGTGCCGCTCGCCTTGCGGCGGTCGGGGAGCATGACCCCCTCGAACACTCGCCCCAGCATGTCTGGTGCGACCGCGCCCTCATCGCCCGACTCGGCGACGGTAAAGTGGAAGCGCTCGAAGAGCTGATCAAAGGCCTCCACCCAGGGACGGTTGGGAATGTCACCCCGCCAGCGCCGCTCCAGCGGGTGGGGCTCGAAGAGTCCGCCGTTGAGAAAGGGAATCCGGCCCAAGGCCGCCGCCCGCCCGCGCTCAACCGGCCGCCGGTTGAGGGTGCCGAAGAAGAGCGGTCGCAGGAGATCGCGGTGGATCTGTCGGTTCCGTGCCAGGCAGTCGTCCACCCGCTCGCGGAGGAAGTGTTCCCTTCCATCCAGCCATCCCTTGCACTGCACGAAATAGAGGAAGAGCACTCGGGTGAGCTGGAGCAGGGCCAGGTTTCGTCGCTCCTCAGCGCCGGCGGGACCAGGAACGTCCTCGCCCATCCGGTCGAGGGTGGCACGGAATTGAACGAAGAACCGGCGTCCGATCCCTTCGCTCGAGAACGCCTCGGCGATGCGCGCCGCGGTGAAGAGCGGGCTGCCCGCCGGGAGACCTCGGAGCCGTGCGAGGGCGGTGAGCTGTCGCCGCCCGGGCGAGCGGAGATCGATCTCGAGGACGGCCGACTCTGGAGCCACCGCGAGGGCCAGTTGGCGGGACAGCGGGCAGAGGGCCATGATCCCCGCTACCTGGCCCCGGGCCTCCAGCCATCGCGACGCCCGCCGGGCCGCGCGCGCCGGTTCCATGGTTTCAACGCCGAGCCAACGAAACCCGCCGGCCCGGCCCACAGTGGCCGCACGGCTGAAGGAGAGGGCGGGCTCCGGACCGCCGAGCCAGTTGCCGGGGGCGAGGTCCTCCCAAAGCGGTTCCTGGCCGAGGGCCGCGATGAGGTGGGGGAGGTCGTGCAGCGTGGCGATAGCGGCGAGCACCCGGTCGAGCCCCATGGAGCCTCCAGTCGTGGAGGCCCACAGTAGGATGGGGGGCTCGGAGATGTGGTACCAAAATCACGCAGGTGGTATCGAAAAACGGCAGGCTTTGCCTTCAGTCCCATCATCGCAGTAAGATTGAGGAAGCAGATCGCCTGGTTGCTCCCGTTGTGGTCTCTCTCTCGCGTCCGGCTTCTCGCCTCCCATCCCACGCCATGCTATCTCGCTGCCTGTCGGTCCTCTCCGCCCTCTCCGTCCTCTCCGCCTTCTCGCTGGCCGCTCAGGCCCCCGACTCCGCCGGCTTCGTCGTCACCCGAGGCACCGACACCGTCGCCATCGAGCACTACGCGAGGGGCGGGACCGAGCTGGTCGGCGAGCTCATCCTGCCACCCAAAGAGCGGGAGCGCTCACATTACGGCGCCGCGTTGCTGGAAGATGCCACGGTGCCACTGATCGAGCTGCAGATCTGGAAGGGGGAGGACTCGCGGGAGTCGACCCCACGGCAGCAGGCCCGCATCATCTTCAAGGAGGACAGCGTCGCGATCGATGATGTGAAGTCGACCGGGATAATGACGATGGTCCTGCCGACCAGCAGGGGAGCCATCCCGTATCTCAACCTCTCGTTCGCCTGGATGGAGCAGGCGGTGTTGCGGTCGAGAATCCTGGGAGGGGACAGTACGGAGGTGCCGTTCTTCAGCCTCGGTGGGGGGCAGACCGTGATGGGCGTGGTGCGCCGGTTGAGCGATGATTCGACCGAAGTGCGAATCGGGACGGCGGACTTCCGGCTTCGGGTGGACGAGCGGGGCCGCATCCTGGGCGGTGGAATTCCGTCGCAGCAGGTCAGGGTTACCCGCGTGGCGCGGTAGGCGGCACTCCGAACGCGGGGTGTCCCAAAATGCAAACACGAAGTGCGTTCGTGCTTTCGTCCTTTCGTGATGGTTCTTGAGCGCTCTCAGTCCGATAGGAGGCTGAATGCCACGACTCCTGGCTCTGCTCCTGCTCATTGGGACCGCCGCCGTCTTCCTCGCCGGCGCGGTGCATCCGCTCCTCCGCGGCAGCGCGGAAGAGCAGCTCCACCTCATCGCCAGTACCCAGCACTGGCGCCTGATCCACCTCTCGATGCTGACCGGCACCGCCTGCATCATCGTCGGGCTCCAGGGCCAACTGGCGCGACATGCCGCCTCCCCATCGGGCGACTTCATCCGGGTTGCCATCCCGGTACTTACCCTGGGCCTCACCCTCAACGCCATCAACATGCTCTATATGACCGGCGCCGGGCATGCCATGGCGCTGCTGAACGACGGGGGCGCGCCGGGCATCGAGACGCTCTACGCGGCGACCCACCCCTTCGCGCTCATGGCCTCACGGTTCGGCAATCTGCTGGTCGCCATGGCAGCCCTGCTGATCGGATGGGGAACTTGGCGAGACGGGCCCGACCCGAGCTGGCTGAGCGGGCTGGCCTGGCTCGCGGGAGTAGTGGGACTGGGGGGAGTAGTGATCGGTCCGGAGTCGAGCCCGACGATTCTGCTGGGGGTGGCGCTGCTGTCCTTCTGGCAGGGAGCGGTGGCCATGCGGGTGCTGCGCGAAAGGGTGTAGGTGTTAGCGTGTAGGGCTCTCGGGCGCCCACCTCGGCCGGTAGTAGCCCCAACCTCCCCACCCTACACCCTACACCCGACCACCTACCACCTACGACCTAGTAGTTCTGCATCACCAGCAGTGACAGCTCATCCAGCGCCCTGTGCTGCGGCAGGACGCCGCCGTTCGCATCGAATCGGATGTTCATGGCACAGAGTTCCTCCAGCGCCGTGCTCTCGGCGTTGATCAGCGCGAGGACGTAGGGCTCCGGCCCGCTCTTGAGTTTGGCCAGCCGCTCGACCAGCCAGTCGGGTTTGTCGACCGCCGTGTCGAGAGCGTCGAGCATGGCCCGGGTGAGCGTCAATTTCATGGATGAGCCTCGAATGAGGGGCCAACTGAACGGTAAACGGTAAACGGGGAACCAGGAACAGGGAACGGGGAACGGGGAACCGACCCCGGTCGGTTCTTCAACCCAGCCGTTGAGGGACGATCCCACGTCTCGCCGGCCCGGGGGAAGGAGTCACTCCTTCTCCCGTCCCCCCTTCCCCGTTCCCCGTTCCCCATAAACTCTCCCCTTCCACTCCACTCGCTTCCCCCCCCGCCAGGTAGACCGCAACACGACATATAGTGTCATCGCCGCGCCCAATGGGTAGAACAGCCCGTACCAGATCGGGATCTCCATTCCATGGCTCATCAGCATCCAGAACAGCACGCATGCCAGGGTGGCGATCGCCGCGCCGGCCATCAGGTGAGGTACGGCCGCGAGGGCGAGGCCGAGCAGCAGCGGTGGCAGAAGCCAGAAGCACATCGCGCCGGCGAGGATCGCGGGCACCAGCGCCCGGAGGACTGGCTCATCCGGATATGACTGGCGGCCCCCCAGGTACACGTTCTTGGACCAGCCTTCGATCAGATGTCGAAGGTCGTGGTACATCCGGGTTTCCATGAGCCGCTGGGCGAAGGCGAAATGGATCCGGAATCCGGCGCGGTGGTAGGCCTGGGCCAGGGCCAGGTCCTCCGCCACTTCCTGCCGGACCGCCTCATGGGTGCCGGCACGGTCGTACGAGGTGCGCGTGACCAGAATGAACTGACCGTTGGCGATCACGTCCCGCGGTCGGGCAGCCCGGTTCACCACCCGCGGGTGATACCGGAGGCCGAGGAGGAGCCAGACCTGCGGCATGACGACGCGTTCCCAGAAACTTTCGCAGCGCTGGTGCGGCGCCACCGTTACCAGATCGACGCCCGCTTGTTCCAGGGCGCCTACGGCGTGAGCCAGCAGTTCCGGCTGGTGCCGGGTATCGGCGTCGGTGAACACCAGAATCTCACCGCTCGCCTCGCGGTACCCCTGCAGGCAGGCCCACTGCTTTCCGTACCAGCCCTCGGGCAACTCGGCGCCGTGGACCAGTCGCAGGCGGGTGTCCTCGAGGGTGAGCTGCTCCACAATTGAGGCAGTATTGTCGGTCGAGCGGTCGTCCACCACCAGGATCTCGAGAGGGGAGTAGGTCGTTTGCAGGATCGAGCGCACCACGGTCGTAATCGTACGGCTCTCGTTGCGCGCGGGGATGATGAGGCTGAGCTTGCGTCCGGTGGACCGTGGTGCGCTCGAGAGGTCGGGCTCCCGGGGCGCCAGCCGAAACAGTGCGAGGTACGGGGCCAGCCAGGGGAGCGAGAGGAGAATTGTGGGGTTCAGGGATTGTGGGATTGTGGGATTGTGGGATTGTGGGATTCGGGGATTATGGGATTGGGGGATTGGGGGATTGGACAATGGCCGGAATCGGGGGCGGGATGACGGTCTTGCAGCTCCTCAATCCCTCAATCCCTCAATCCCTTAGTCGCGTGACCGACGCGAGCTCGCCTTCAATTCCCTCCAGCTGGCGTTCGATGTCGGTGGGGTCGAGCTCGGAGTCGGCGGAGGGGACGCCGTTCTGGGCAAAAAGAGTGGCGACCAGCGCGTCGGTGTATCCTACAACGGCGGCGGCGATCCCCTGGTCGAGCACTCCGTTCATATGGATCATGATCGCCATGGCCTGACGGGCGCGGAGGGGCGCCACGACCGGGGCCAGCTGACGAGTCAACAGTTCCCGCGCGAACTGCATCTCTTCCACCACTTCCCCGGCGGCGAGCCCCCGAGCGGCGGCCAGCCGGCCGTAATGCTCGCAGATGTGAACCCAGATTTCCTTGACCTCGCGGCGCATCGGCCCAACCATTTCTCCGAGCACTTCGAGGAAGAGTCGGAGTTCACGTTCGATGATATGACGGGGAATGGCGGGGGCGGAGGTCCGGTCGCCGAGCCAGTCGAGCCACTTTGAAGCCATCGCGTCACGCCGATCGGCCATGACCCGGCCGGCGGCGAGCAAGGAGGGGTGAGACGCTCGCAATGCAGGTCTCCTGGGGGGAAAGCAACGGTCAATCTACACGGGAGGGGAAATGGGGTCAAAAGTGGCCGTGCGGCCTCCGGCGCTTAAGGCAGGCAGCCGCGTCGGTCTGGTGGCACCCGCGGGGCCGTTGCTGGAGCGGGACGACCTGACCCGCGGCCAGGAGCTATGCCGCGCGTTGGGCTGGGATCCGGTGCTCGCTCCCGGGGCCGGGAAAAAGTATGGCTACCTCGCGGGCGCCGACGATGATCGCCTCGCCGACCTGAACGCGATGCTGCGGGATGATTCGCTCCACGGCATCTGGTGCCTCCGCGGCGGATTCGGCGTGACGCGGATCCTCGATCGAGTCGATCTCGAGGCCCTGGTTCGGAGGCCCAAGGTAGTGCTCGGCTTCTCCGATATCACCGCTCTTCTGACCGCGATCCATGCCCAGACCGGCATCATCGCCTTTCACGGTCCGATGGCCCGCGCCCCGCTGACCCGATTCAGCCGGGAGCATCTGCTTCGGACTCTGACCGCTTCACCCACCATCCCACCGTCCCCCGGTCCCACCTCCATTCCACTCGACCGGGTCCCCCAACCCGCCGACGTCCTGCTGTCGAGAGAGAACCGAATCGTCACTCTGCGGAGTGGAATCGCCGAGGGAAAACTCGTCGGCGGTAACCTCACATTGCTGCAGTGCCTCATCGGCACCCGATTCTTTCCCGATCTCGACAACGCCATCCTGTTCCTTGAGGATGTGGGTGAAGATCTCTATCGGGTCGACCGGATGCTGGCCCACTTCCGGATGATCGGGGCCCTCGACCGGCTGGCCGGCATCATCGTCGGACAGTTCACGGACCTGAAAAAGTGCGCGGGAGACGGTGCCCTCGGTTTCGACGAGGTGCTCTCGACCTACTGCCTTCCACTTGGTATCCCCGTGGCCTATGGGTTCCCGATCGGCCACGTGGATGATCAGTGGACCCTGCCCGTCGGGGTGCGGGCCCGGCTCGATGCCGGGGCGGGGACGGTGGAGCTGCTGGAGAGTGGGGTGGGCTAGGTGGGAGGGTGTAGGTATGGGGCGTAGGTTGGGTGAGGCGTGCCCGCTGGTGCAACCGGGCTCCCGAAACCCCAACCCAGCACCCAGCACCCAGCACCATACACCCTATACCCTGTACCCTAATACCCTATACC
>JBGPJS010000064.1:0-12309 GCA_041485505.1 Gemmatimonadota bacterium
CGTCGCGCAGTCGCGGCAGACCGCCGGCGCGATCGCCGGCGCCCCGGTCGCCGAAGTGCACACCGGCACGCCGCCGGCGGGCCCGCTCGACGAGTTCATTCTCCAGCAGGCCATCCTCACCGGCGCGCTGGAGATCCTCCCCGACCGGTTGGCCAACATCGCCATCCTGCCGCTTCAGCTCCGCCTGGTCTACCAGATCGGCCAGCGCCACGGGCAGCAGCTCGACATCAACCAGGTGAAGGACCTCGCCGCGACCCTCGGACTCGGCGCGGCCGCGCAAGCCATGGAAGGGGTCGTCATCAAGCTGCTCGGTGGCCTGGCCGGCGGTTTGCTCGGCGGACTCCTGGGCGGCGCCACCCGCATCGCCGCGGGTGCCGCCGTCACCTTCGCGGCGACCTACGCCCTGGGCCATGTCGCCGAGCAGTATTACGCTCAGGGCCGCAAACTCAGCCCCGACGATCTGCGTACTCTCTTCGCCCGCTTCAAACAGGAGGCGAACACACTCTACCCCAAGGTCCAACAGCAGATCCAATCGCAATCGAGCACACTCAACCTGCAGAGCGTCCTCGCCGTGGTGCAGGGGAGATAGGAGAGCGATAGACGCGAGCGGTTCAAGCTGAAACATCGACATTGTTTCCCGCGTAGGGAGCGATCCACGCCACGGGACCAGTCCCAATGCAGCTTCGCGACCTCGCTGTTCTCCTGGCCCGCCACCGCCGGCGGATCCTGCTCGCCACGGTGGCCCTTTTCACGTTCGGCGTATGCTTCGCCCTGGTCTACAGCTATTCCTGCGGGTTCCGCGGCTGCCCGTCGGTCGCGGAGATCCGGACCTTTCGGCCCTCCGAGGGGGGTCGAGTCCTCGATCGAAACGGCGACCTGCTGGGCTACCTCCATCCGGTACGCCGGGTGACGGTGCCGCTCGAGCGGATCCCTACCACGGTCCGTTCAGCGTTCATCGCGGTCGAGGATCGTCGTTTCTACCGCCATCGAGGGATCGACTGGCGCGCCATCGCTCGCGCGCTCTGGCGTGACGTCTCCACGCTCGGTGTGCGTGAAGGCTCCTCGACGATCACGATGCAGGTCGCCCGTAGCGCCTTCCTGGACGGAACTGGTGGCGGTCACTCGCTCGGCCGGAAGCTGATCGAGCTTCGGCTCGCCCCCCGCATTGAAACAGTGCTCAGCAAGCGCCAGATCCTCGAGCTCTATCTCAATCTCATTTATCTGGGTGACGGAACCTATGGCGTCGAGGCAGCCAGTCGGCACTATTTCGGGAAGAGCGTCTCCCGCTTGAGTCTGGCCGAGGCCGCGACGCTCGCCGCGCTACCGCGAGCGCCGTCGGTCTACAATCCCCGCGAACACCCCGAACGGGCCCGCGAGCGCCGCAATCTGGTCCTGGCGCTCATGCTGCGTGAAGGGTCCATCTCCCAGGCCACGGCCCACGCGACGGCCGCCCAGAGCCTGCGAGTGGTGTCGCGGGGCTGGAATCCGGCGCAGCCTTGGTCCTACGCCGTCGAGGCGGCGCGTGGGCTGCTCGATTCGACGGTTGGGAGCGATCCCCGCTATGGCGAAATCACGGTGCGGACCACCTTCGACCTCAGGGCCCAGCAGGCCGCGGAGCAGGCGGTGCGGGACCGCGCGGCGGCGATCGGCGCGGGGGTACAGGGAGCCATGGTCGCGCTCGATCCCGCGAGCGGAGAGATCCTTGCCCTCGTAGGCGGGGTCGGCCCGGCGGTGGGCGGGTTCAATCGCGCTTTCCAGGCGCATCGTCAGCCCGGCTCAGCGTTCAAGCCGTTTGTCTATGCCGCGGCGATGGAGCGGGGACTTACGCCCGCGACCCTGGTCGACGACACCCCGGTTGAACTGGTCGACGCCGGACGAACATGGCGTCCTTCGAATTTCGGTGAGCGCTACGCCGGCACGATCACCCTTCGGACGGCGCTCGCGATTTCGGCCAACGCCGCGGCCGTACGGGTGAGCGAAAACGTGGGGATCGCTCGGGTGGCCGCACTGGGCCACCGGCTGGGGATCACCAGTCAGATGCGATCGGTGCCGTCCCTGGCGCTCGGGTCCGCCGAGGTTACACCGGTCGAGCTGATCACGGCGTATGCGCCATTCGCCAACGGTGGATGGCGGGTGGTGCCACGGTTTGTGACCAGCATCGAGGCCGGTGGGCGGGTTCTCTGGCAGGGGGAATCCCGGCCCCGCCAGAAAGTGCTGGATCCGGCCGATGCCTTCCTCATTACCTCGATGCTGCGCTCGGTGGTGGATGAAGGAACCGGAACCTACCTTCGTGAGCTAGGGGTCGAGGGGCCGGTGGCCGGGAAGACTGGGACCACCAACGAGGGCAACGATGTCTGGTTCGTCGGCTACACCCCGACCATTCTGGCCGGCTTCTGGTTCGGCTATGACACACCCCGGTCGCTCGGCGCCCACGCGGCCGGCGGTCGCCTCGCGGCGCCGGCCTGGGCCGCATTCTACCGGCGGGCATGGGAAGACCGGGAGACCGGCGATGAGTGGAAAGCACCGGACGGAATCGTGGACGAGGAGATCGATCCGGAAACCGGCCTGCTGGCGGGTGACTACTGCCCGAGCACCCGGACCGAATGGTTCAAGGCCGGTACCGAGCCAACCGAGCGCTGCGGCGTTCACGAGGGAGACGACGAGTATGACATCGACCGGGTGCGCGTCGCTTTCGGCCGCGCGGTCCGAGAACTGGCGGAGCGGGTCAGGGATCGGTGGGGACACCGGGACCGAGATTGGGAAGACCACCGGGACACAGATGATGAAGACAATCGATAGAACGCGGGCCCTGACCACTCAGGCGCCGCCACCTTCGATCGCTCCGGCCGGGCCGATCAGCCCCGTGCCCTGGGTGGTTGACTCTTTTCTGCCGTTTGCTTACTGTGTTTTCTCCCCAGCCGCCCCGGCGGCCGTGACCTAAACCGAAAACTGGACCGAGCCGATGCGCTCCCTCTTCACCGCCACCCGCGACGCCATCCGCCTTCCCTCCATGGGGAAGGGGGACGGGTTCGTCCCGGCGGGACTCAAGAGAGGGCACAGGAAGGCGCGGCCGTTGGCGCCGAGAACCGGCTGATCCAGTAGCGGGAACCAGGATCCAGACCGCCCCACCTGTGCTCCACGACAGGTGGGGTTTTTTGTGCTGGAGAAGGACCGGGGACCGACAGGTCTAATCCAACAGGGGTCACATGACCAGTCAGATGATCGAAATAGAAGCGGAACGCCACGAGCGGTGGTGGCATCTCGTACGGGACTCGCTGCGGGGGACCCACCAGGACTACACCAGTGGGCCGATTGGACGCGCCCTGATCCTGCTCGCCGTCCCCATGGTGCTGGAAACGGCGATGGAATCGCTCTTCGCGCTGGTGGACGTGTTTTTCGTCTCCCGGCTCGGCCCCGACGCGGTGGCGACCGTCGGGCTCACCGAGTCGATGCTGACGCTGGTCTACACCGTCGCGATCGGGCTCTCCATCGGGCTGGGCGCGGTGGTCTCAAGACGGATCGGCGAGAAGGACTCTCAAGGCGCCGCGCAGGCCGCGGTGCAGGGCATCGTTCTGGGCTTAGGAGTCGCGGCTCTGGTGGCGGTGCTGGGGATCACTTTGGCGCCAGGGCTCCTGGCACTGATGGGTGCGAGCCCGTCGGTCCAGGCCTCGGGGTCGGGCTATACCCGGATAATGCTGAGCGGGAGCGGCACGGTGCTGCTGCTGTACCTCATCAATGCCATCTTTCGCGGCGCCGGTGACGCCACCATTGCGATGCGATCGCTCTGGCTCGCCAATGGGATCAACATCGTGCTCGACCCCTGTCTAATCTTCGGGCTGGGCTTCTTCCCTCGGCTCGGCGTGACCGGTGCAGCGGTCGCTACCACGACGGGACGGGCGATCGGGGTGCTGTATCAGCTCTCGCAGCTGAGGCGGCGGGACGGTCGAGTGTTGATTCACCGGGAGGATCTCGCGATCCGTCCCACGGTGCTGGCGACCCTGTTGCGGCTCTCGGGTACCGGCACCTTCCAGGTGCTCATCGCCACCTCGAGTTACGTCGGGCTGGTGCGCCTGGTGTCGAGCTTCGGCAGCACGGTGCTGGCCGGGTATACCATCGCGATCCGATTGGTGATCTTCCTGCTCCTCCCCGCGTGGGGGCTGAGCAATGCCGCCGCGACCCTGGTGGGCCAGGCGCTGGGTGCGGGCAAACCCGAGCGTGCCGAGCGATCGGTGCGGCTGGCGGGATTCGCCAACGCGCTGCTCCTGGGGCTGATGAGCCTGGGATTCGTCGCGCTGGCCAACTCGATCATCGGCGTTTTCACTCACGATCCCGCCGTGGCGGCGGAGGGAGTGATCGCGCTCCGCACCGTGAGCGTGGGGCTGGCCTTCTATGCCTACGGCATGGTGCTCCAGCAAGCCTTCAACGGCGCCGGTGACACCTGGACCCCCACATTCCTCAATCTCGGGTGCTTCTGGCTGCTGGAGATCCCGCTGGCGTGGATTCTCTCCCGGGACTGGGGCCCCTTTGGCGTGTACCTCTCGATCCCGCTCGCCGAGTCGGTGCTCGCGGTGGCGAGCGCCCTGATGTTTCGAAGGGGGGCCTGGAAGGAGAAGATGGTGTAGGCGGGATCCGCCGGCCGGATCGAGGCTGGCGGTCTGACCGAAAGCACCCGGTGACCCTGATCCGGGCCCCACCGACGCGGGAATGGGGCCTGCTTCCAGGGAAGCCATCGGGAACTCAGGGTTGCGGTTTCCGGAACGTTAGGGTACTTTCATGCCAGCATCGGGTGGGGTAACTCATCCGAAATCCAAGTGACCAGGGGGCTGGCGTTGGTGCCGGCCCTTTTTGTTTGACCGCCGTTCATGGAGGCGCTATCTGGCGCCCGGGCGGTCGTCCCCGCGTGAGGGGTGAGTTCACGCACAACGCGTAGTCGGTTGGTACGGCATGTCCGGACTCCGATTACACACATACTAAGGAGTAGGAACAATGCGTACCACCGGCACCGTGAAATGGTTCAATGACGCCAAGGGCTTCGGATTCATCACGCCCGCGGACGGTCAGAAGGACTGCTTCGTCCATCATTCGGCGATTCAGGCCGAGGGGTTCAAGAGCCTGGCCGAAGGTGACAAGGTCGAGTTCGACGTCGTGCAGGGCCAGAAGGGCCCGGCGGCCGAGAACGTCGTGAAGATCTGACGGGTACATCGTGAACGATGGCGGCCGGTTCGCGACGAGGCGGACCGGCCGCCTCTCTTTTCCCAGCGGAAATGGGCACCGAATGGTCCCGAACCGTCCTTGACGAAGGGTGGGTATGATCGAAGTCAGGCTGAGCGATACCGACAGTGTGGACCGCGCCCTCAAGCTGTTCAAGCGGAAGCTGCAGAAGTCCGGGCTCTTCGGCGAGCTCCGCCGCCGCCGGCACTACGTCAAGCCGAGCGCGGCGCGGACCCTCAAGGCCGCCGCCGCACTCCGGCGCAAGCACAAGAAGAAGCGGGTCCAGCGGGACGAGTGGTAGGAACCCGAAGACCCCGAAGGCATTGCGCCCTCGGGGTCTCCGACTACACGCGCCTCATTCTTGCGCTACTGCTCTATTGATTCATCCTCGGCTCTGCCCGCCTGCCCGCCTGCCCGCCTGCCCGCCTGCCCGCCTGCCCGCCTACCGAAACTCCGGCTGCCCCGGATTCAGCCCACAGTCGACTCCATCGGTCGCCATCGAACCCTGAGCGTTCCAATAGAAGGTGCTCTGGCCCGGGACGATCAGGCTGCTGCCGAGCGGAATCAGCTGGTTGCTACTGACTCCGCGCGCCAGCACCGCGAGGGTGTCGGTGGACATGAAGATGGTGACGTGATCATCGACCGGGAAGGAATCGCTGCCGGTCCCGATAATCGGGTTGAGGTTGATGTCCTTCCAGGTGGAATCGCCGACGCGGTAGATGTCTCCCGGGTACTCCACCCCCGCGACGCAGGCGCCGTAGCTGGTCGCCGGCGTGCCTTTGACTATGTCGGACATCTTGATGGCGACGCAGGGATAGGTCCCGACCGTCGGGGTGGCGCTGAACAGCACGTCATTGGCCACGAAGTTCTTGTACTGGGGAGTACTACCATAGTCCTCCACCAGCACCGGATTGGAGCAGTCGGCGTTGGGACTGATGTAAAGGGCGTACATCCCGATGGACATGGCCGACGGATCACCGGTAAGCAGCGGCGGCGAGCTGAGGGCATGGATGCTCGTCACCACGCTCGGCGAGGGCGCAGCCGACGCCGAGCTGCGGATGGTGAGGCCGGAAAGATTGCCGCCGGGGCCTGCGGTCTCCGCGGCGCAGGCGGCAAGGGCCGTGGGCGCGAGTAGAGAAAGAATCACGGTCCGGAGTGAGGGCTGAGGCATCGGTTCGTCCTTCGGGCATGGGTGAGTCAAATACCGTTGCTCCACCCATAGGCAGGGGACGGGCCATGACCGGAGGGACTGGACCGGAGAGACGAAAGCGGGGTGAGTCGAACTGTACGACTTCTGGCCGATGATGTAACAGACGGGACCAAGCCGATGGGCGATGTGAGGTTGGGTCGTCTGAAAAGGGACTCGACAACGGCTAGCGAGTTCGCTCAGGGGAGGCGCAACTCGTTGCGCCAGAGGCCATAGAGACGCTGTAAGGATGTTCTACACGGCGGCAAAGAATGGGAACCTCCCTGGTGGATCACGCCGGAGGAATCGGAGTGTCCGGGCCATCCGTGCGGCTCTCCCGGCAGAATGCACGAGACGTCGCGCGCTCCTGCCGATTCCGACTCGCGCATCCCGAATCCTGAATCCCGAATCCTCTCATCTCTTCAACCGGCCCACCACCACCGTCACATTGTCGGACCCGCCCCCCTCCAGTGCCAGGTCCACCAGCTGGCGGCACATCCCCTCCGCCGAGGTCCCGGTGAACAGGATCTCCCGGATCTGATCGTCCGAGACGTGTTTGGTGAGGCCGTCGGTGCAGAGCAGCATTACGTCGTCCCAGTGACAGTCGACGGTGAGCACATCAGGGGACGCCTGGTTCCCGCCCAGCGCGCTGTAGAGGATGTGCTTGAGGCGGGACTGCTCGGCGGTGTGCTGGGTGAACACTCCGGCGTCGACCATCGCCTGCGCCATCGTCTGGTCCTTCGTCACCTGCTGGAGCAGCCCGTTGTGGAGGTGATAGCACCGGCTGTCGCCTACGTGAATCACGAAGGCCCGAGGCCAGCGGACGGTGACCATGGTGAGGGTCGTGGCCATCCCGCGCTGTCCCTCCTCCCGCTCCCCCTCCTCCCTGACAACCGCGTGGCTCCGCTCCACCGACTTCTGCAGCGCCGCCACGAATTCGGGCTCGAGTTCGGGTTGGAGGTCGGCGTAGAGATCCATGTCCTGGGTGACGTACTCCGCGATGGCCCGGAGCGCGGTCATGCTCGCCTGCCGGCCGCCCGGCCGCCCGCCCAGTCCGTCGGCCACGAGAAAGACATAGCCCCGGTTCGGGCTGTGCAGGGGACCGAGGTGATCGTCCGGGAGGCTGGTCTGGTGCACCTGCATGCTCTTGTGCAGGCTCGCCACCAGGAAGTGATCCTGATTTTCCGGCCGGACCTTGCCGGGATGGCTCAAGCCGAAGATGTCCCGGTCCTCGCGGGTGGGTTGCGGAACCGGCATCGAATTTCGGATCGGAACGGTCATGGGCACCTCACTGACGTGGGCCCGCTCGGCCAAGATGTTCGATGGGACGGAGGTTGGCTAGGGGCATAGGGCAAGGGCTAAGGTAAGTGCTCAGTGCTGGGTGCTGCATCGGCCACGGGATCGCCATGTTTCGCTTGGATGAGATCCCTAACCTCGCACGGTCCACAGCCCAGCACTCAGCACTCAGCACCCAGCACCCAGCACTATCTTTTCTCGATGTCCGATCTCCCGATCGAGCCCCTCCTTCCCCCACTCCGCGACGCGCTTCGCCACAATACCGCCGCCGTCCTTCATGCGCCTCCTGGCGCCGGGAAGACCACCCGGGTCCCGCTCGCGCTGCTCGATGAACCCTGGCTCGCCGGCCGGCGTATCGTCATGCTCGAGCCTCGTCGCCTGGCGACGCGTGCCGCGGCGCGCCGGATGGCGGAGATGGTGGGCGAATCGGTGGGTCAGACGGTAGGGTACCGAATCCACCGCGACACTCGCGTCGGACCCCAGACCCGCATTGAGGTGGTGACGGAGGGGATTCTGACCCGGATGCTCCAGTCCGACCCGGCCCTGGAAGAAGCTGGCCTGGTGATCTTCGATGAATTCCACGAGCGCAGCATCCATGCTGACCTGGGACTGGCGCTGTCGCTTCAATCGAAGTCGCTGGTTCGCCCCGACCTGCGTATTCTCGTCATGTCGGCGACTCTCGAGGGCGAGCCGATCGCCGCTTTGCTTGGCGGGGTGCCGATCATCACCAGCACCGGCCGGAGCTTTCCGGTCGAGACCCACTACCTCGCCCGCCGAGCCGAGCTCCGCCTGGAAGCGGCCGTTGCCGCCGCGGTGCAAACCGCGGTGGCGGACGAAGAGGGCGATATCCTCGTCTTCCTTCCCGGGGCGGGGGAAATCCGGCGCGTCCAAGATCTTCTCGAGGAGGTTCCCCCTCTCCCCTCAGGGAGAGGGGGACAGGGGGTGAGGTCCAGCGGGTTGCTCGGCTTCGATCTCTGCCCTTTGCACGGCAACCTTTCGCAGGGCCAGCAGGACCTCGCGCTCCGGCCAAGTCCCCGAGGCCGCCGCAAGATCGTGCTCGCCACCTCAATCGCCGAGACCAGCCTCACCATCGAAGGCGTGCGGGTGGTGATTGATGGCGGATTCTCCCGAGTCCCCCGTTTCTCGCCCCGGACCGGGATGACTCGGCTCGAGACTGTGCGAGTGACCCGCGCCTCCGCCGATCAGCGCCGAGGACGCGCGGGGCGGCTCGGGCCCGGAGTCTGTTACCGCCTCTGGGCGGCGCTTGAAGACCATCATCTTCTGCCCCGGCATACCCCGGAGATCCTCGAGGCCGACCTAGCCCCACTCGCCCTCCAGCTCGCCGCGGCCGGAATCAACGATCCCAAGGAACTGGCCTGGCTCGATCCCCCGCCCGCCGCGGCCTACGCCGAAGCCGTCAGCCTCCTCACTCGGCTCTCAGCACTCAGCACCCAGCACCCAGCACCCAGCACTCAGCACCCAGCACTCGGGTCCGGTCTCACGATCACTCCGCATGGTCGCCGAATGGCGGAGCTTTCGCTCCATCCCCGGCTGGCCCACATGCTGATCCGGTCGGAGGCGCTGGGGTTGGCGGATCTGGCGAGCGAGATCGCAGCCATCCTGGGGGAGCGCGATCTGCTTCGGAGCGAAGAGGGCCCGCCCAACCCCGATCTCCGGCTGCGGCTGGATGTCCTGAAGGGAAATGACACGGGACTCGTCGATCGCGAGGCGCTGCGTCGGGTGCGTGAGGAGGCGCGCTACTGGCGCATGGCTCTGCATTTGACTTCCCCTCTCCCTTCAGAGAGAGGGGGGCAGGGCCTTCTTCTAGCCTTGGCCTTCCCCGACCGCATCGCCCAGCGGCGTTCGGGACAGGCCGGCCGCTTTCTTCTCCGCAACGGCCAGGGCGCCATGCTCGACTCTCCCTCGCTCGCACTGGCGGACTACTTGGTCGCCGCCGAGCTCGACGGGCAGAAACGGGAGAGCCGGGTTTTTCTCGCGGCCCCGATCACCTTGGAGGAGATCGAGGAGCAGTTCGGCGACCAGATCGAAAATGAGACTGTCGTCGACTGGGACGAGACCGCTGCCAGCGTCATCGCGCGCCGGCGGGTACGACTCGGCGCCATGGTGCTCCGGGAGGTACCGTGGCGAGAGGCCGATCCGGAGTGGGTCCGTGGCGTGCTGCTTGAGGGACTCGCCAGGGCGGGGGTGGCAGCGCTCGGGTGGAGCGATGAGGCCCGCGGTCTTCAGGGGCGCCTCCGGTTCCTGCACCGGCACGATTCCGCATGGCCCGACTTGTCGGACGAGAGCCTGGCGCGGACTCTCGCCGAGTGGCTGGGCCCGCATCTCACGGGGCTGTGGAAACGGGATGAAGTCCGGCGGCTCGATCTTGCGGCCGCGCTCCTGGCGCGGCTCACTTGGCGGCAGCGGGTGGCCCTCGATGAGCTGGCCCCGACCCACCTCACGGTGCCGAGCGGCTCCCGGATCGCCATCGACTACGGCAACCCCGAGGCGCCGGTCCTCGCCGTACGGCTGCAGGAAATGTTCGGGCTTAGCGAGACGCCGTGTGTGGCGGGTGGGAGGGTGCCGCTCACGATCCATCTCCTGTCGCCGGCGCGCCGGCCGGTGCAGGTGACCAGGGATCTGGCGGGATTCTGGCGGACCACCTACTTCGAAGTGAAGAAGGATCTCAAGGGCAGGTATCCCAAGCACTATTGGCCGGACGATCCGCTGCAGGCGGTGGCGACGCGGCGCGTCAAGCCGAGAAAGTGGTAGATCCCTCGGGCGCTTCGCACCTTCGGAATGACTCTTCGCCGAACGATCCGCCGTGGTCCTCCGTGCCTCCGTGGTGAAAACCTCACCTCGCAATGGAAGCCAGAACCAACTCCAGCGCCTCCCGGCTCGGCACCGTCCCCTGCGCGATCCTGGGAGACCCGCCCCCTCGACCCCCCACCTTCGCCAGGGCGGACTTGATCACCTCCCCCGCGTTCACCCCGGAATCCTCCGACGCCGCGATGAGGATCGAAGGCGGCTCCTCCATCGCGGCGATGAACACCGCCCGGGGCAGCGCCGCGTAGGCCTGCGCCAAGCCGCGGACATTGTCGGGTAAGCCCTCCTTCCGTCGTTCCACGTAGGTCCGACCACCGTCCCGCCGCTCCGCCGTCTGCTGATACAACTCCCGCGCCCGGTACTCGTTCAGCCTTCCCTGCGCCTCTCGGAGCGCACCGGTCGCTTCCTTGAGTTCGCCGAGGCGGGCGACCACCACATCGGCCGCCTCGTCCACCGATGCGGACAATGCCGTTCCGAGGCGGGCGAGGGCGTCGTAATCGGCGCGGGCCCGACCTACGGCGCGCCGCCCGCACAGGAACTCCACCCGCGCCGTCTTCCGGACCCGCTCGATCTTCCGGAGAAGAATCGGGCCGATCTCGCCCGTCGCGGAGACGTGGGTCCCTCCGCAGGCGCTGCGGTCAAGGTCCCTGATCGTCACGATGCGGAGCGTTCCTTCGCGCGCCGAGGCTTTCCGTAGGTCCGCGGCGCCGGCAGCGTCCTCGAAACCCACCGTCACAGGGCGATTGTCCGCCACCAGGGCATTCGCCCGTTCCTCCACGGCGCGGGCCTGTTCCGGCGTAAGCCCACCGCCATCCAGATCGAGGGTCGGGGCGGCATCGCCGAAATGCACGCTCACGGTCGGCAAGTGGAGCAGCTCTTCGAACACCGCGGAAAGCAGGTGCTGGCCGGTATGCTGCTGCATGTGGTCGAAGCGCCGGGTCCAGTCGATCCGCCCCACCACGCGCTCGGTGCCGCACGGAGCGGTGAGGAGGTGGGCGATCCGCTCCCCCTCGTCCACTACGTCACCCACGGCCACTCCCCCGAGCCAGCCGGTATCGTGCGGCTGTCCCCCCGAAGTGGGATAGAACGCTGTCCTGTCGAGGTAGATTCGGCGCCCGTCCTCGGCGCGGTCGACCACGGTAGCTTCGAAGTCGGTGAGGTAGGAGTCGGAGTAGTAGAGGCGGATGGTCATGCGGGTTAGTGCTCGAAGATGGATGGTGGTCGTAGGTGCTAGGTCGGAGGTGTACCGAGCTCCCCACCCGCAACCTACCACCTGCAGCCTACCACCTACCACCTACTACCTGCTACCTACCACCTGCTACCTGCTACCTGCTACCTACTACCTATCACCTATCACCTAGTGCCTATTGTCAAACTTGATCCCCTCCTCCACCTCGGCGATCGCCATCTTCACGTGCTCCTCGGCCTTGACCCGGTGGCCGCCCTTGTCGGCAGTCGCCAGGGCCAGGTGCGCCTGGGCCGAGCGTAAGGTCTCGAGCGCCATCTTCATATGGGGCTGGGGATCGACGGCGGCAGCACCCACCGGGCGGAAGGCGGCGATGGTAAGACCGATGGCAATACCGCTGAGCAACCAGAACACCGTCCGGCGGGAGATGGTGGCGAGCGTCATGGTAACTCCTCGTGGGATGGCAGGGGATTGGATGGGACCACGAGGAGTATACCCAAGCCGCGGTCCGGCGGTCAGGCAGCCCGCGTCCGCCCTTCCGCCGTCCCCCCGTCCCCCCCATCGACCCGACTTCTAAAACACAAACAGATAACCCGAGGGTTGC
>JBGPJS010000065.1:0-12302 GCA_041485505.1 Gemmatimonadota bacterium
AGGCCCGCCGTATTCACCAACACCGTAACGTTGGGAGACGGCGCCGTGCCACTGGTCGGCGAGACGCTGAGCCAACTCGCGTTGCTCGACACGGGGCGTTCCGTGAAGGGGAACCATCCGTCACCGGACATCGGAGGGTCGCATTCCTGGGAACGCCCCGCTCACTGCTTACCGCTTCTGCGTACTGCTCATGGCTCCCATTGGGCGGAGAGAATGATCTCGCTCGGCGTGTTGGCCAAGCCGTGCGCCGCGTCGACGGTGAACTTGAGATCCGGCGCGACTCCCACTCGGAGCGATGGCCCCAGTTCCACCCGTGCGGGATCGCCAACGCTCTTCACCAGGTGGAAGAACCCGCCCGCCCGCAACCGCGGAGTCAACGTAGCAAGTAATCGTGCGTGAGACACCTCGTACTCGAACCGCGCGCCGGCCGTCACCGGAAAGAAGAGCTCGATGGTGCCCGAAGCGGTGAGGCGCCAGAGCGGGACGGTTGGCGCTACGTACAGGCCCGCATACCACGACGATCCGGACCCGGTTACCGGTCCGACAATCACGATGAAGCGGGACTGTCCCATGTGAAACTGGGGGCCCGTTGCCACCCCCAGGGACCATTCGGAGGAATGGACGTCGAAGGTGAACTCCTCGACGATGGCCCAGCGCGGGGAGATTCTTCCCGCCAGGAGGGCGGCCTCGCCCGCGGTGGCATATCGGGGAGCCAGGAGCCAGGTCGCCGCTCCACTCGAGCGCCCCGGAGGGGCCTGCGCCGCAGCGGTCTGGGGGGCCGAGGAGAGCATGCAGCCGGCGATCACCGCCGCAAGCGCTCCGTGGCGTCTCAGCAACAGATCGGTCATAGAATCGAACGCTCCCTTGACAGGCGGTGAGCAGTGAGCGGGGCGCTCCGAGCGCATGCGACCCTTCGGTGCCCCAATAACGAAGGGTTCCCGTTCAAGGAACCCTCTGCTTACTGCTCACTGCTCACTGTTTACCGCTACTCCTCCCGCAACGCCTGCATCGGATCCACCCGCCCAGCGCGCCGGGCCGGGATGAGACTGGCTAGTGCCGCGACCCCGAGGAGTGCTACCGCCACGACGGCGAACACCGCGGGATCGCGGGGTGACTCCTCGAACAGCAGTGGCTTGACCCACGGTCCCACGATGAGGGCGATCGCCCCGCCGAGCCCGACGCCCACCAGCGTCACCCTGAGGCCTTCCACCAGCACCAATCGCATGAGGTCACGCATCTGGGCGCCCAAGGCCACCCGCACGCCCAGCTCGTGGGTCCGCTGGGCCACGTCATAGGCGATCACGCTGTAGAGCCCGATCGCGGCCAGCACCAGCGCCAACAGGCCGAAGACCGTGAACATGGTGGCGCCCAAACGCCACGACTGGGTCTCGCTGCCGAGCACATCCGAAAGCGGGGTCACCGTGACGTAGGAGGCCCCCGGCATCAGAGGCTGCAGCCGGCGGCGGATGGTCTCCTTGGATTGGCCGGCGTCGCCATGGACCCGGACGAAGAGCCCGCCTTGCTGGGGACTGTACTGGGCGCGTGCCATATAGTAGAAAAGGCCGGGGTCGTCGCTCAGGCTCTGGGCCTTGATGTTCTCGGCGACACCAACGACGTAGGTGCACGGAAGGGTGTCGGCCTCCACCCGGACGCATTGGCCAACAGCGTCCTTCCCGGGCCAAAGGGCGCGGGCCATGGCGTCACTCACGACCATGGCACCCGGTGCGCCGGGCACGTCCTGATTGCTGATGCCGCGGCCCCTCAAGATCCGGGTTCCCATGGTGGCGAAGTAGTCGGGGCCGACCGCGTTCAGGTCGAACTGACCCAGGCGCTCCACCGAATCGATGCCGGCCACGTACAAGCTGGTGCTCCAGGAGCTCCAGAACGGCATGGTCGCCTGCTGCGAGACATGCGACACGCCGGGGATCGACTGCGACTCCTCGAGCAGCCGGTGGCGGAGCGTCACCCCCGCCGCGCTGTCGATCACGACGCCGCGCATCTCCAGTTCCACCACCAGGACCGAGTCGGCGTCGTAGCCCTTGGGCAGCTGTTGCACGTGGCGAAGCGAGCGGACGAAGAGTCCGGCCCCGACCAGCAGCACCACCGAGAGCGCCCCCTGGAGCACCAGCAACACCAGCCGAGTCCGGGAGCGATGGCCCCCGCCCTCGCGGGCCCCGGTCTTGAGATCGTGGATGAGATCGGCCTTGCGGGTCTGAAAGACCGGCGCCAACCCAGTGAGGAGACCGGCCAGAAGCGCCGCGACGCCGGCAAAGAGGAGCGTGCGCGGGTCGGTCACCACGGTGGCGCCCGCCGTCTTGGGTAGCAGTTCGGCGCGGAGCACTGCCCCACCCCACTGGGCCAGCAGCGCCCCCGCGATTCCTCCCATGACCGCCAGCAGCAGGCTCTCGGTCAGGAGCTGCAGCGCCAGCCGCGCCCGGGTCACCCCCAGAGCCAATCGCACCGCGATCTCCCGTCGCCGGCGGAGGGCGCGGGCGAGCAGCAGGTTGGCCACATTGGCGCAGGCGATCAGCCAGACCACGATGGCGACGCCGGTGAGCCAGGTGGCCACCTTGGCTTCGCTGGACTGATCGGGGCCGCGATCCTGCAGCACCGATGCGGCGATGGCGTGCGGCTGCGCCAGTTCCACCGGGGTCCTGCCAGGATTTTGGGCGTTCTCCGTCTGATAACTGCGCAGGTAGGCCTGGGTGAGGTCCGCGTTGGCCGCGGCCAGGCTCACGCCCGGTTTCCGCTCGGCCATCATCCCGGCGAAGATCCAGTGATAGGTGGTCCACCAGGACTCGGCGCTCAACCTGAAGCCCTTGGCCAGCTCGCTGCCATAGGCCGTTATCGGGAGGTAGGCCGCTGGCGGCTCACCGGGCCACATCCCCACGAAGCCTCTGGGGGCGACACCGATGATGGTGTAGATCGTGGCCCCGATCTGCAGGGTCTGGCCCAGCGCGTCAGCCCGGCCACCGTATCGGGTCTGCCAGTAACCGTAGCCGAGCACCGCGACGGGAGTGCCATTGGGTGTCGAGTCCTCGGCACTGGTGAAGTAGCGGCCGAGGGTGGGGGGCGCATCGAAGAACCCGAAAAAGCTCGAGGCGACGACGCCCACGTGCATCTCGAGGGCGTCGCTCCCCACCCCGATGGCGAGCTTCCGGGTGGTAAACTCCGCCGTACGGACGAACGAGGTGGTGCCTTTGGTGAGGTCGACGTAGCGGGCGTATTGGACGCCGGCGTTATTGAAGATCTTGCCCCGGTAGGTGCTGGCGAGGTAAATGCGATGCACCAGAGCCGGGTTCCGGAGCATCGGCGGCGGCCGGAAGAGGAGGCGGTCCACCACCGAGAACATGGCGGTATTGGCGCCGATGCCCAGGGCAAGGGTCAGGACTACCGCGAGGGTGAACCCGGGACGGCTCCGGAGACCGCGCACCGCGAAGCGAAGGTCCTGGGTGAAGGCTTCCCAGCGCCAAGCCTTAGAATCCCGGGGATTCGCGGCCGGTGGGGTCATGGGGTTACTCTGCGAAGGGGGACGGGGGGCCAGCCTCCCTCTCTGACGCTCGAGGGTGTCGAAAGGTTACGGCGGGGTAGCGCCAGGCGCCAGCTGTATCGGTCCCAACCGTCGAGGAGATGCTGGCAATGCTGGCGCCGGCCGAAAAACCGAAAATGGGCATGATATCGAATCCGAGCTCCCCCGAACGACAATCTGGTGTAGCCGGAGAGCGCCACCGCCACTGCCTACCGCGGAAACCGCGGAGCACCCCTGCAGGGACTCCCTTCGGTGGCGCGGATGAGGATCCCCCGCGCCATCCTTCCCATCTTCCTTCTCGGTCGTTGGGATCGCGCACTCCTTAGCCCTTGGCGATGGAGGTATTGGCGAAAATAGCCGTTTGCTGGCTAGAATCACCCACGAGAGTCTCACCGACGGACAACCAGAAAGGGGCGAACCATGAAACCGGGAGAATTCGAGGCCTTCCTCAAGGGGTGGGATGTGAGCGCAGAGAAAATCGTCCAGGTCCTCAAGGCCCTGCCGCGAGACAAGTATGATTTCCGGCCGGATCCCGGTGGGCGCTCCATCGGCGAAATGGCGTGGCACCTTGCCGAGGGAGATGCCTACAACAGTCTCGGAGTGGTACAGGGCGGGTTCAGTCCCGACATGCGCCCTCCGGGCATGGAGCGGCCGAAGCAGATCGAGGCGCTGGCACCGGGATATGAGCGCATCCACCGGGAAGCTGTGGCGCGGGTTCGCGGGCTGAAGCCGGCGGACCTGGAGCGGAAGATCACCTACTTCTCAGGCCAGGACATGAGCGGCGATGAGGTCCTCTGGGGAACGGTCTTCCACAACACCTATCACCTGGGACAGCTGACCTTGATGTGCCGTCTCGCCGGCGGGGTCAGTCCCGGCGTCTTCGGCCCCAATCGCGAAGAGATGGCCGCGATGCGGGCTCAGGCCGAGGCGCCGAAGAAAGCCTGATGTCGAATCCGGGCTCCCCCGAACGACTATCTGGCGTCCACACCAGTTCACCACGATTCGGAGGGAGCCATGAAATACCTGTGCCTGATCTACTCGGACGAGACACTCTGGCCCAAGCTGCCGAAGGCCGAGTCGGACAAGATGATGGGTGAGTACATGGCGTTCACCGACAGCGTCAAGAAGAGTGGCCACTACGTCGGGGGGAACCGGCTGCAACCGACCCATGCCGCGACCACGGTCCGGGTGCGGAACGGCAAACTCTCCACCACCGACGGGCCCTTCGCCGAGACGAAGGAACAACTCGGCGGCTACTACCTGGTCGAGGCCAAGGACTTGAACGACGCCATCCAGGTGGCCTCCCGGATCCCGGGCGCGCGGGTCGGGAGCATCGAGGTCAGGCCGGTGGCGGAGGTGCCCGCGGCGGTGAGCGGTAAGCAGTGAGCGGTAAGCGGGGCGCTCCTTGAGGGGAACCCTCCGCTACCGGGTACCGGAGGGTCGCATGCCTCGGAGCGCCCGCTCACTGCTCACCGCTCACTGCTCACTGCTCACTCGTTGGGATGGGAGGTACCTGCGCGGAGCAATCCGCGTGGCGCAATCCGTTTTGATCCGCGGTAAGCAGTGCGGAACTTCCCCGCTGCAACAGATTGTTACCCGCTCCCGATCAGCTCCGCCGGTGGCGCGTTGATCGCCTGCCACCCGGGCAGGACAGCACCGGCGATGGCGGTTGCGACCAGGACCGATCCATATCCTGCGACGATCCCAGGATCCCACGACGGCAACCCCACCACCAGTTGGGACAACCCTTGCCAAAGGGCGGGGCCGAACCACAGTCCGATGACCACGCCAGCCATCCCGACCGCCGCCGCCCGCGACAAGAGGAACCACAGAATCTGACTTCGACGGGCCCCCATGGCGCGGCGCACTCCAAGTTCGGGGCGCAGTGAAAGGACCCATAGTCGCATCAGCGCAAAGGTCCCCAGCACCGCGAGCCCGAGGGTGGCCCATCCCTCCACCCGGAACCATCGGCCGAACCACTCGAGGGGTGCGATTTCGGCCGCAAGGAGCGCCGATTCGGCCACGGGCTCGACTCTGGGTACCAGGGGTCCCAGCGTTTCGCGGAGCGCACCGTTCACCACTGGAGTCACGGCGGTGCTGGCTCCGCTTCGAATCAGCAGCTCGACCGACCGCGCCGGCAGTTGGAGGAGACTCAAGTAGACCGTGTACTCCGGCAGGGTGGCGGCACCGAACCCGATGGGTTGGCGGTCGTCCACCACGCCGACGACGGTATACCAATCCGAAAACTCAACACCCACCTTCAGTGCCCGCCCGATCGCGTTGCCATCCTGGAAGTGCCGGGCCGCGAGCAATCGGCTGATGACCGCGACGCGCTGGGACCCCCACCGATCCGCCGAGGTGATTCCCCGCCCCGCAATCAGGTGCACCCCCAGCGCCTGGAAGCTGTCGGCGGTGACCAACTGATGGGTTGCGTCCTTGAAGCGCCAAGGCGTGTAAATGCTACCCTCGTAGCACCGGCCGCACTCGGTCACAGCGACCGCGACAGTCCCCAGCCCCGCAATCGCGCCCCGACTGGTCAGGCTCACCGCACCAGATTCAAATTGCCGGTTGAGTCGTTCCAGGAGAGCGGCGTATTGCGACGCCCGCTCGGCGGGTGGTCCGTCCGGGGCGGCGATCTCGAACACCTGGCCGCCACCGCCGCCCGCTCCGGCGCGCCCCGCCTCGATGAGGTGGGCCGCGTGACGCACGATCAATGCGCTGGCGGTCAGCACCGTGAGGCTGATGCCGAGCTGGAAGGCCGGCACCAGGAGGCCCTGCGGCTTGGCCTCCGCTTCCGCGACGCGTTTCTGCCGCGGAAACGCCAGGGGCAAGATCGCGCCCATGACGATTGCCGCCGCAATCGCCAGGGCAGCGACAACATCAGGCCCCAGAGTCCCGAGCTCCATGATTCCGGGCCACTCCGCGATCGCGACTCGGGTGCCCACCACTCCCAGCACACTCCCCAGGGCCAGGGCCGCGGCTCCCACCGCCGCAGCTTCAAGCAGCGCGGCGGCCAGAAGCCCTCCGCGTGAGGCCCCGACGGCGCGACGCACAGCGACCTCGGGTTCACGAGCCGACCCCCGGGCGGCGGAGAGCGTGAGAATAGTCAGGGTCGCGGTCGCGAGGGTGGCCACCGCCGTGCCAACCAGCAGCCCAAAAAGCGCCACGACCGCGTCATGTTGTATCCGGTCCGGACTGCGGGCCAGCAGCCAGGGGATCCCCAGGTCGGATCCTGACGCCGTGGTGAGACCAAGACGGGTGGCCAGGGGCGAGCCCGGGAGCCAGAGAGAGGTGACGGGCAGGAGGACGGTCAGGCCCCCGATCCCGGCTGCAACCAGGAGGACAGCCGTCCCCCAATACATGCGCATGCCCGAGACGGCAGTTCCTGGGAGCCCTCGAACCCTCGCCCGCAATGGCCCGTACCCGCGCGTCGTCTGCATCCTTCCGCCCTTCCTTTCTCGGATCGACGCCCTCAGATCAGCGCCCACAATCGGGACTTCTACATTAAGAACCGGCGGTGAATTGCGCCAATACTTGCTCCGCATTTCCCCTTCTCCAACTCTGCCTCAGCCCCCGGCCCCCTCTCCACCGCGGGGAGAGGGGGAGATCTGCTGGCGAGGGGGCCGGGGGGTGAGGCTGATCGCGGTGAGGAGAACCGGCGAGAAGCTGAGCTATACTTGAAAGTGGAAGACGAAGGGGTCCACCGATTCGGAGGGAGCCATGAGATACCGGTGCCTGATCTACGACGAGGAGGAGACGACATGACCACGACCGACCTCGAGGGTCGGACCTTCCTGGTCACCGGGGCCAACTCCGGCATCGGCCGCGCCATGGTCGAGGCTCTGGCCGCGCGCGGGGGCGCTATCGTGCTCGCGTCGCGCTCGGAGGAGCGGACCCGGCCGGTGCTCGACGCGATTCGGAGCCGCCATCCGGCGGTCGACGCCCAGTTTCTGCCGCTCGATGTCTCGGACCTCACCGCGGTCAGGCGGGCCGCTCAGGAGTTCCTCGCAACGGCACACCCGCTCGACGTCCTGGTCAACAATGCGGGGGTGGCAGGAACCAACGCACTCAGCAATGATGGCTTCGACCTCACCTACGCCACCAATCACATCGGCCCGTTTCTGCTCACCACCCTGCTGCTGCCCCGGATCCGGGAATCACCTGGAGGACGCATCGTGAACGTGGCGAGTGGTGCGCACATGATGCCGAAACAGATCGACTGGTCGGTCCTGGAGCGCCGCACGGCGCCCAGGAAGAGCGGCTTCTCCGACTACGCGGTCACCAAGCTGATGAACGTGCTGCACGCGAAGGAGCTGGCGCGCCGGCTGGTCGGCACCCGGGTGACGACCTACGCCCTCCACCCGGGCGCGGTCGCGACCAACATCTGGCGGGCACTCCCCCGGCTCCTCCAGATGGCCATCAAGCCGTTCATGCTCTCGAACGAACAGGGCGCGGCGACTCCGCTCTACTGCGCCACCGCGCCCGAGCTCGCGATGATCAGTGGCCGGTATTACGACCGCTGCCGCGAGGTGAGGCCCAGTCGGCTGGCGGACGACGAGGCCTTGGCGAAGGAGCTGTGGGCCAGGACGGAAGCGGCGGTGACGAGCCAACGGTGAGGCGGCGGTCGCCGCAGCTAGCGCCGAATCTCGCCGGCGTGTGTCAATTTGCCGGAAACGGATGTCCCCCTTCCGGTCCGCTCGGCGCGATACTGTCGTCGCAACCGGCGAGCCCGCCAAACAGCCGGGAAGCAGTCGTGGCCCGGCCTCAGTCGCAGCACGCATCGCCGCACCGGAACGCCGTGAAGACGCATTCACAAATGTCGGGGGGGGAGACGGCATCGACGCCGAGGGGATCCGCTTGCCGAGACTTGACGGGGCTGTGACTGCACGGTATTACAATCGGCACCCGATCCATTGAATCTCGACCGCGACAGCCGACGAGGGTAGCCTTCCCCCGGAGGGCCGGGCCCAGGGCCTGGCGAAAGGAGCACCCCGCATCACGCCATCGGGCTCGGTGCCCGCTCGGAAGGGACTCGGCTCAGTCTCCTTCCCCACTGGTCGGGAATCAATTCTCACTCAGGGAGGATATCAGATGAAAGGTCGACTCACGCTCGTCACCCTGCTGGCCGCCGGCTTCCTTGCGGCACCGCTCTTGGTCCGCGATGCGCGGGCCCAGGGCAAGGCAAAGGTGGTCGAAGCAAAGGGCGCCACCAAGGTTGGCGGCGGCGCGGATGCCAACATCAAGACCGACCGGGCTCCGAACTCGCAGAATGCTCGCGGCCACATGACAGCGCCGGAAGCCAAGGGCGGACCCAAGTCCCGCGGCACCACCTCGACGCTGCACATCGATAATCACACGGAGTGGTATGTCGACATCTACGTTGATGGCGACTACATCGGGCAGGTCGGCCCCTATGGCGACGGCATCGCCTATGCCTCACCCGGCCGCCATAGTCTCTACGCCCGGGCTCCGTTCGATAACGGCGACGCGTTGACCTGGGGTCCGCAGAGCGACTACATCAGCGGCGATTATACCTGGCGCCTCAACTGAGGACGGCGTCCAGTCTTCGGTAGGCCACGCCCGGGGGCGCATCCGCTTCCCGGGCGTGCTGATCTGGGGTCTCATTTCCACCCTTCTACCCCAGTGCAACTGCGGCCACCCGCGCGTCCTCCGCGGGCAATGTGACTCGCGCTCGCCCCGTTGCCCCACCGCCGCATGCGGCATCCTCTTTTCTGTGTTGGAGCCCAGCCATGCGTACTCCGGCTCGACTGACCCTCATGTTCGGCGCGGCCGCGCTCTTCGGTCCGTTTGCGGCGACTCCCACCCGGGACCTCGGCGGCGGCGGGCCCGGCCCCAGGAAGCTCGCGCTGATCGTCGCGATCGGCGCCTATGATCCGAAGAGCGGTTACAACCCGATCAGCTCCGCCCGGGACGTGCCGCTGGTCCGGGGGGCGCTCCTCAGTCAGGGGTTCGATTCGGCCAATATCAAGGTCATCGAGGACAAGGAGGCCACCAAGGCGGGGATGCTCGCCGGGTTCAAATGGCTGGCCGACCAGGCCGGCCCGGGCGACGTCCTGGTCTTCCACTACAGCGGCCACGGGCACCAGATCACCGACCTCAACGGCGACGAGCTCGATGGCCTGGACGAGATGCTGGTACCCTACGGGGCGCCGGCCAACCTGCGGGGCGAGATCAAGGACTACAAAGGCGAGAAGCACCTGATCGACGATACCCTGGGCGTGATCCTCGACGATCTGCGCCGGCGGGTGGGTCCCACCGGCGACGTGACCTTCTTCATCGACGCCTGCTTCTCCGGCTCGGCCACCCGCGGGGCCGGAGAGTTGCCGGTGCGCGGCGTGTTGCAGCCGATCAAGATCGCGGGGGCGCCGAGTGGTGGTACTCGAGGTTCGGGAAAGGACGAGGGCTCCGGTTTCGACACCGGAAGCAAGACGCGGGGTGGGGACGATCCCTCCCTCGCACCCTTCGTGGTGATCTCCGCCGCACAGCACGATCGGGTGGCTCACGAGGCCTACGACGACCAGAATAAGTCGGTGGGCTCGCTTTCGCTCGCCTTGAGCCGCGCCTTGCCCCGAGTCGACTCGACCACCTCCTTCCGCGCGCTGTACGAGCGAATCGCCGTCCTCATGAACGCGATGAAGCTGGGCGACCAGGAGCCCCAGATCGAGGGGACGGTAGACACCCGGGTGTTCAACGGGCAGGCCGTGTCGCAGCCATCCTACGTCAAGGTGGCCGATGTCATCGACGACACGACCCTCATTGTCAAAGCCGGGACGTTGCTCGGCCTCTTCCCCGGCACCACGCTGGAGTTCCGGCGCCCGGGTGACGCCAAGACCGTGCCGGCACTCGACTCGGGTACGGTACAAGACGCCTCGGAGGTGGAGGCCACGGTGCACGTCTCCGGCAAGGCGAAAGCCGATACCCTTCGGAACAGCCTCGGCTACGTGCGGAGTTACACCTACGGCGACATGCGGGTCAAGGTCGAACTCGCTCCCTCGCTAGCGGCCGATCTCCGGGCTGCGCTGGAGCGCGAACTGCGCACCCTGCCGATCGTCGAATTGACCAGCGCGGGGCCGGACCTGCTCCTCGCCCCTCCCGCCAACGCGGCGCGGGCGGCGGGGAGGAAGGAAGTGTCCCTCACCGCCGCCCCCAGCAACACCTTCCTGGAGCGAATCGAGGGGCCGACCGATTCCCTGGTCAGCGTGGTCCGGGAGCGGGTCCGCGCGGTCGGACGGAGCAGCTACTTCCGCCGACTGGAAATGAAGGACCCCGACCTCAAGCTCACCATGGAGCTGATACCGGCGAAGGCGAAGATCATCCATCTCGGCCCCCGCCGTATGAGCTGTCCGGCCGACACCACACCGGCCACCGACAAGCGCTCCGCCGGCGGGGCCTGGGAGCTTTCGCCCGACGATGTGTACTGGATCCGGCTTCACAACGAGGGGAAGCAACCGGCGTACTTCACCATCCTCGACCTCCAGTCGGACTACAGCATTGGCTCGCTGTATCCTCCCGCGGGAAAGGAGCTGAGCGACGTGGTGTTGGAGCCCGGCGACAGCTACCGGATCCGGGACTGCTATTACGCGACCGAGCCCTACGGGCTCGAGATTCTCAAGCTCATCGCGACGACCGACAAGGTGGACTTCACGCCAGTCCTGACACCCTCGCGGTCCACCAGGGGAGTGCGGGGCCCGCTGGAGCAGCTTTTCGCGGATGCGTACCAGGGGACTCGCAGTGGCGGTGCCACGCCGGCGGGAACGGCGGTGACGTTCGAGATCCCGATCAATGTGGTGCCGCGAGCGGGGGGGACGCAGTAGGAAACCCCGAATGACCGCCTCTCGACGCTGGGACCGATGGCTCGCGCGAGGGCGCTCGGGCCTCCTGGCAGGCGCTCTGGGACTCGGCGTCTGGAGCGGGGCTGTGGCTCAGGATTCCACCGCCGCCGACAGCGCGCACCGGATCTTCGACGCCGGGAAGGCGGCCTACCAACTGAGGTCACCGGAGGGACGGGCCCGGGCCGCTCTGCTATTCCAACAATCCGCCGCACTCTACCAGTCCGCCGGCCTTTCCCTCAAGCAGGCCAACGCCCTCCATTGGCGCTGCACCGCCGAGCAGCAGGAGTTTCCCGAGTCGGCCCTGCCGACCTGTCGGGAGGCGCTGGGACTCTTCCGCGCGGGGAGAGATCAGCATCGGATGAGTCTCGTGCTCGATCGTCTCGGCTGGCTGGAGCGGGCGCTGGAGCATCCGGACTCCGCACTCGGGTACGACCGCGAGGCGCTGCAACTGTTCCACCAACTGGGAGAGCCGAGAGGCGAAAGCAGCAGCCTCCAGAGCATCGGACGTAACTTCCAGACGGTGGGGCAACCCGACTCGGGGTTGATCGCCTTCAACCAAGCCATTGCCATCGACCGGGCAATCCCTGACACCGGTAGCGAAGCGGGCGACCTGGAGTGGGTCGCCCAGCTTCAGAGTGATTTCCACCGCCCGGACTCCGCTCTCTTCTACACTCGCCAGGCCCTGGCCCTCCGGGAGGCGCTGGGCCAAGCCGCCGATCAGCGCCGGCTCCATAAGAACCTGGCGGGCTTCTTCCAGCAGCTGGCACAGCCCGACTCCGGGCTGGCGCACTACCAGCTCGCCATCGCAGGACCCGACGACCCTAAGGACCAGGGGAGGCCGGCTATCCTCGAGCAGATGGGCAACCTCCAGCTCCAGCTCAAGTCGTCTGAGGGACGGAAACGGGCCGCGGAGCTATTCC
>JBGPJS010000066.1:0-12057 GCA_041485505.1 Gemmatimonadota bacterium
AAAATGGGCGATGGGTTTGCCCAGAGCGTCGCGACCGCCGTGTCCACCCTGTCCGCCCTGTCCGCCACTGAGTGGTCTCCCGACCGGATACTCGAATCCCTCAAGTCCGCCGCCGAAAAGCAGGGCCTCAAGCTGGGCGACGCCCTGCAACCGATCCGGGTGGTCCTGACCGGTTCGACGGTCTCGGAGCCCGTCAACGAACTATTGGCCGTAGTAGGCCGTGAAGAGAGTCTGGCGCGGCTGCGTCGCGCGGTGGCGTGACGACTCCTCTCGCCACCGCTCTGATTCTGTTGGCAATCGCGGCCCGGGTCGCCGCGGCGCAGGACTCCACGCTGGTTCAAGACACCACGTCCGCCGCTCCCGTCGATACCGCCGCTCCCACCCTCATCCGCCGCGCCGTCACCGTCCATCTCGTTTTCACCGGCGACATCAACCTCGGCACCATCACGATCGACAGCGGTGTCCCGCCCGACAGCGGTGTCGCCTTCTTCTCTCAAGTCGACTCCCTGCTCAAGGGCGACCTGGTGGTGGGAAACTTCGAGGGCGTGCTGGCCGACTCCGGTGAGAGCTTGAAGTGCGGTCCGCCGGAGCACCCCGACACGGCCAGCGCGGACTCCACGCTCCGTCCGCGCCACCGGAAGCGTCCGCTGCCCAAACCGAAACCGCACCCCAACTGCTACGCCTTCGGCACCCCGAGCTGGCTGGCGCCAAGGCTGATCGAGGCCGGTTTTACTCACCTGAACCAGGCCAACAACCATGCGAACGACTTCGGCAGCGCGGCTTTGGCGCGCACCGAGCTGGTCTTCGATTCCCTGGGGCTCAGGCACTACGGACCGCTGGAGCAGATCAGCATTGATACCGTGCGGCAAGGCGACAGCGCGACCGTGGTGGGCCTCCTCGGCTTTACCACCTATCCCTTCGCCTACAACCTGCTCGACCTCGAACGGAGCGCGGCGGTGGTCGACTCGGTCAAGCGACTGGTCGATATCCTGATCGTCACCTTTCATGGCGGTACCGAGGGCGCGGGCGCCATCCATACCGGACGCGGGCCGGAGTTCCTGGTAGGCGAACCGAGGGGAGACCTGAGAAAGTGGGCCCGGCGGGTACTGCTGGCGGGCGCCGATGCCGTCGTCGGGCATGGGCCCCATGTGCTTCGGGGAGTGGAGTTCTATGCCGGGAAACCGATCTTCTATTCCCTCGGCAATTTCGCGACCTATCGCGGATTCAACCTCGAAGGACCGATGGGACTCACGGCCGTGCTGCAGCTCCAGCTGGACGGTGACGGTGTCTTCCGGAGTGCGCGGATGATTCCGCTCAGGCAGGTGCCACAGGCGGGTCCCCGGCCGGACTCGACTCGCGCCGCGCTCCGGCTGCTGCGGCGCGTCACCAAGCAGGACTTCGGGAAGCTGGGCGCGACGATCGGGGCGGACGGGGAGATTACACCGCCCTGATCATCAGCGAGGGCGATCCCTGGTCATCTCAGTTCCGAGTTCCGAGTTCCGAGTTCCGAGTACTGAGTGCTAGGGACTGCGGCCAAGAACGCCAGGGGCTGGAACTGGGAACTGGGAACTCGGAACTCGGAACTCAATTCTTGACGCTATCCGGCTCGGTCCGCTGCGCCTTCTGGAATTCCTCCTCCCGCTTCTTCCGGTCCCGGATCTCCCGGATGGCCTCCTTGAAGTCCTCCATCGTCGTGGCGCGCCGCGCGGCGTCGCGCAGGTCGCGGTAGATGAAGTCGCCGTTGTGATTGAGCGCGTTCTGCTGATTGCCACCCGACGGCAGGGGGAGGAGCGCCAGGACTGCCGCGGGAATCTTGAGCCCAGCTATGTAGATGTTCTTAGAGTCGAGCCCGAACTTGACGCCTCCGACCTTGGTGGTCCAATCGGGGAGCTTCATCTGATCGGCGCCGGGTTCCCGCCCGATGGAATCGAGAAAGGCCTGGATGGTGACGGCCACGACGCTGTCAGCCAGCTGCTCGTGAGTGCGAGTGAGCTTCTGGGCCAAGTCCTGGGGCGGAAGCGGGAGTGGCCGGACCCAGAGCCGGCCGTTTCCCAGCTCGGGGCCGATCCGCTCGATCGGGCCCCGAGGCGGCGAGGCATGGGTATCGGCGACTTCCACCGGCCTGGGCAGAGTGGGAGGCACCGGGACAACGACACGGGGCTCCGGAAGTCTCGGCACCGTGGTGCCCCGCACTCGGCCGCGGCCCCGATTGCTCGGCTGCAAATAAAAGGGCGCGGCGACCGCTCGAGGACTGTCCGGCCGCAGCGGAATGAGGACCAGGGTTCGAGCCGGCGGGTGTGGCACAGTCGGGAGTCGGCCCTCGACCCGCCAGAGCACCAGCACGACCACGTGGAGCACGAGGCTCCAGCCGAGCGCGCGCCACGGCCACCGCCGCGAGCGGGGAATTCTCAGGTCAAGCGGTTTGCGCAACCGGTTCCTCCTGCACTCGGGCCACCACCTCGGACAGTCGTCGGATCGCCTGCTCGAGTCGTGCCGGGGTCACCGTCAGCGCGATTCGAAAATAGCCCTCTCCGCCGGCTCCAAAGGCGCTTCCCGGTAGCACGACCACGCCGGCCTCTTGCAGCGCCCGCCGGGCAAAGGGCGCGGAGGCGACCCCGGCCGGCAACGCAACCCAGAGATACATGGTTGCCCGGGGATTTTCCACCCGGAATCCGGCGGCCCGGAGGGCCGGGACCCCGGCGTCCCGCCGCCGAGCCAGCTCCGCGACGGTCGGAGCGATGAACTGCTCGGCGTTTTCCAGCGCGACCACGGCTGCCTTCTGGATGGCGAGGAAGGGTCCGGTGTCCACGTAGCTCTTCACCTTGGCCAGTCCCTCGATCAGGTCGGCCCCACCTGCCGCCCAGCCTAACCGCCAGCCGGTCATTGAAAAGCTCTTCGAAAGCGAGAAAAACTCCACCGCGATGTCACGGGCACCGGGGACCTCCAGCAGGCTGGGCGCTCGATACCCATCGAAGGTCAGATCGCAGTAAGGATTGTCGTACGGGATGACGATGCCGTATCGCCGGCAAATCGCGACCAGGCGCTCCAGGTACTCCAACGATGCCACCGCCGTGGTCGGGTTGTTGGGGTAATTCAGGAAAACCAGGCGGGCGCGTCGGAGGGTCGCCTCGGGCACTTGCTCGAGGTCCAGCAGGAAGCCGTTCCGGGGTTCCAGCCGATAGATGTACGGCTCAGCACCCGCGAGAATCGTCCCGCCGAGGTAGGCCTGGTATCCCGGCTCCGGCACGATCGCGACCTCGCCTGGATTCAACACGGCAAAGGGGAGATGGGCCAACCCTTCCTTGGAACCGAGCAGGGGCAGGAGCTCCGAAACCGGATCACACCGCACCCCGAAGCGCCGCTCCATCCACGCCGACGCCGCGCGGCGGAACTCCGGAAGGCCCTGCTGGAACCCGTACTTGCTCAAGCCGGGCTCCTGTACCGCGGCCCGCATGGATTCGATGACCGGCGAAGGCGGAGGATAGTCGGCATCGCCCGCGCCCAGATCAATCAGGTCGACTCCCTGCTCGATGAGCTTGCGCTTGATCGCCGGGAGCTCGGCGAGGGGGTAGCCAGGGAGGGCGCCAAGTCGGGTACTGAGGATCATCAACAAACCCCTACTTCACAGAATTCCTGAGGATACCGACGCCGGGGATTTCGACCTCGACTACGTCGCCGGCTGCCAGTGGCGCCGTCCCCGCCGGCGTCCCGGTCGCGATGACGTCCCCGGGCTCGAGGGTCATGATCCCACTGATAAAGGAAACCAAGACCGGAATTGAAAAGGCCATGTCGCTCGCCCGTCCATGTTGACGTTCCACTCCGTTCACCCGGCACCTCACCTCGAGGGTTCGCCAGTCCAATCCTTCGGCCACCCGCGGTCCGACGGGACAAAAGGTGTCGAATCCCTTGGCTCTGCCCCATTGGCCGTCGACGTGCTGAAGATCCCGGGCCGTCACGTCGTTGACGCAGATGAAGCCGAGGGGGGCCCGCTCCGCCGCCTCCACAGGCAGGTGCCGCAGCCGCTCCAGGATCACGATGCCGATCTCGGCTTCGAACTCCACGCGTACCGAGGAGGGGGGAAGGACGATAGCCTCTTCCGGACCGATAAGTGCGCTCGGCGGCTTGAAGAAGATGACCGGCTGCTTGGGGACCTCGTTGCCGAGCTCCCGGGCATGCGCCAGGTAGTTGCGTCCCACCCCGATGATCTTGCCCGGCCTGATCGGGATCATACCGCCGCTCCGATTCCGTGTCTGGCGAAGAAATCCTCGCACTTGGTGCGCACCTGCGCCCAGCTTCCCACCACCCGCTCCGCCTTCGGCAGTCCCCCCAGCACCAGCGCCCCATAGCGCTTGGTGACCACCCGCTTGTCGAGCAGGACCACCACGCCGACGTCGCTGCGGGTGCGGATGAGGCGGCCAAATCCTTGCTTCAGTTTCAGGGCCGCGAGGGGGAGTAGATAATGCATGAACCCATCGTCGCCTTGCTCGGCCAGGCGCTCGAGGCGCGCGGCCGTGATGGGCTCTGAAGGCACCTTAAAAGGTAACTTGCTCAGGACCAGGACCCGGAGCGCTCGGCCGGGGACGTCGACCCCTTCCCAGAATGAGTCGGTGCCGAGGAGCACCGCATTGCCGGCCTCGCGGAACCGGCGCAACAGCGCATCTCGGGGGGCCTCGCCCTGCACCAGGAGGGGCCAGCGGGGACCGAGATCCCCGCGGAGCTCGTTCGCGCTGCGCCGGAGCGCGGCGTGACTGGTAAACAGAACGAACATTCCTCCATCGGCGGCATGGGCCAGGTCAGACACTACCTGGTTGAGCGCGTGGGTATGCCCCGCTTCGTCCTCCCGGGGATCGGGAATGTCGTTGGGGATGCCGAAGAGGCACTGCGAGCGGAAGTCGAACGGTGAGGGCAGAATCTCCCTCACTGTGACCGGCGAGGGCTCGCCCGTGAGACCGAGTCGGGACTCCAGAAACCCGAAGGCGCCGCCGGCGGCCAGGGTGGCGCTGGTGAGAGCCACCGTCCTGGTACGGTCGAAGATGAGATCGCGCAGCAACGGGGCCAGGTCGAGGGGAACCGACGCCAGCGCCACATCCTGACCCTTCCGTCCGCTGCGTTCGAGCCAGCGCACCCTCGGCGGCCCACCACCGGCCGGGCGGAGCGTGCCATTGAGGCCATCCGCAACGGCGTCGAGCCGGCGGATTACGCCACGCAGCTCCTGGAGCAGCTGCAGGCGGCGCTCGCTATCCTTGGCCTCGACCAGGCGGTCGGCGATGGTCTCGACGTGATCCTTCAGCGCCCGGAACCCGACCAGCGCCGCGTCCAGCTCCCGCGCCAGACCGTCGGGCCAGATCGCATCCGCGGGGAACTCCTCCGCGAGACGCAGGACACCGCCGACGACGCCATCGAGACGGGCATGGAGCCGAAGGAAGAGCGCGTCGCTGGCGCGTCGCGCGTCAGCCAGAGCGGGAAGCACTCGCTGGTATAACAGATCGAGGCTGGCCCGGCTCAGCAGGTCCTCGCGCTGCGCCAGCTCGTAGGCCAGGGTGGGGGCCAGCCCTTTGCCGTTGCGTTCGAGCCGTCCGAGGAGGCGACGCACCCCGCGGCTGGTCACTTGCACGCCGAGGTGGTTGGCCGCCACGTCCTCGAGGTGATGCGCCTCGTCGAGAATCAGCCGCTGGTACGGGGGCAGGACCGCGGCGTCCTGCCAGTTGTCCTGAGCCTGGCGGACCGCCAGGTCCGCCGCGAGCAGATGGTGGTTGACGACTACCACGTCGGCCTCGGCCGCGCGCCGGCGTGCCTTAAACAGAAAACACTCCTCGAAGTGCGGGCACTTGAGGCGGGGGCACAGATCGGGCTCCGCGCTCACCTCATCCCAGACATCCGGGCTGGGTTGGACGGTGAGATCGCTGAGACTTCCATCCGCCGTGCGCGCCGACCATTGGGTCAGCGCGATGAGTTCATCCAGTTTTTCCGGTTCCAGTAGGGACTGCTGGGCGCCCACCGCCTGGTGCATCCGGGCCAGGCAGAGGTAATTCCGCCACCCCTTGAGCAGCGAGAAGGTCGGCACGTGTCCTTCGGTCTTGAGAGCCTCCCGAAGGAACGGAAGATCCTTGCCGACCAGCTGCTCCTGCAGGTTGATCGTATTGGTGCTGACGACGGTACGCTCACCGTTCGCCTTGGCCCACGCCAGCGCCGGGACCAGGTAGGCGAACGACTTCCCTACCCCGGTCCCCGCCTCGAGCAGCACCACCCCGCCGTCGTTGTACGCATCGGCGATGTGGGCCGCCATGTCCCGCTGGCTGGGACGGTCCTCGTACTGACCCAGGGCGCGAGCCACCGGCCCCCGCTCGCCCAGGGTGGCCACCACCTCCAGCGGGTCGAGGCGGGTCACCGGCTTCGACTTCGGCACCTCCACGACCACGTAGAGCTCGGTCGCATCGTTGTTGACGATGCCGAACCCGATCCCCCCGTCGTGCAGGCGGGCCGCCACGTGGAGGTCCGCACCGGACGGCTCCAAGTGCCCGCTGGGATGATTGTGCAACAGCATCTGGCCCCGCTCCGCGATTCCCGGCAGCGCCAGAACCATGTCCACCGTCCCGCGCGCCACCGGCCGCGCCCCGATGATCAGGCCGTTCGGGTCGACGTCGGCCACGAACGACACCTCGCGCCCCCCCGCCGAGCCGATTTCGGCGGCAAGCAGGGTGCGGACCCCCGGAGTGAATCGCTCGGAAGGCTTCGGGTTCACGGGCTATGGGCTGAGGGCTATGGGGTATGAGCCGTTCTTAACATGAGAAACGCGGAAACACTCGGAGGGAATCTAGTTGATCACGGCGAAGAGCTCATAGCCCACAGCCCACAGCCCCGGCCCACCTCTACTAGCCCATAGCCCCAGGCCCATAGCCCACAGCCGTCAGGTCTTCAGCTCTCTCTTCTTGGCGGCGGGGAACAACACGTTATTGAGGATCAGCCGGTATCCCGGCGAGTGGGGATAGAGCGACAGGTCGGTTGGCGGATCTCCGATTTGATGCTGGGGATCCTCGGGGTCGTGCCCGCCATAGAAGGTCCAGGTCCCCTGGCCGTGCTCCCCGTGCAGGTACTTCACCCACGGCGCGCCCGGCTCGTCGGCCAGAACGGTGACGCTGGGCTTGAGGGTGCGGCGGGTGAACGAGGTTGTAAGACCGTAGAAATCCGGGATCACGTCGCGGTGATTCTGGACCAGCATCGTGGCCACCGGATCGATCTTCGCGCTGAAGTTGAACAGCTTGAAGGCGCCCAGCGGTTGACGCCGGTCGGCTGAGTTCACCTGGTGGCCGTCGATATCGGAGAACTCGGGCACGGTGGGACTGAGCTCCAGTTGGGCATTCTGGAAGGCCAGCGCCTTGCTCCAATCCATCCGGGCCGAGGCGTCCGGATCCATCGGGCTGCCGTCGGCATAGGAAGCGGCGATATCGACGTGCTCGCTGGCGAGGGCCAGGTCCAGCGTCTCCGTCGCGGTGCACATCGCAAAGAGAAACCCGCCCCGTTCCACGAACCCCTCGATGGCCTGGGCCACCGCCCGCTTGAGCGCCGGAACCGAAGAATACCCCATCGCCCGCTGCATCTTCTGGTTCTGATCCACCATGTCCGCCAGCCAGGGCGCCCCGGCGTAGTTCAGGAAGAACTTGGAGTACTGCCCGGTGAAGTCCTCATGGTGGAGGTGGAGCCAGTCGAACTTGGGAAGCCCCCGGGCCAGCACCTCCGCATCCCAGACCTTTTCGAAATGGATTCCGGCGTACTGCAGGACCATCGTCACCGCATCGTCCCAAGGCTGGGCGTTGGGCGGCGCGTAGACCGCCACCTTAGGCGCCTTTTCCAGAGGGATCGCATCCATATTGCCGTCCTGGATCTCGGCCCGAATCGAGAGCAGGCGGCCATCATCAAGCGGCTCCAGCTTGACCCCGGAAAGTGCGGCGTCCCGCGCCGTGGCCTGGTCTCCGGGAAGCAGGAAAGAGCCCCCACGGTAGTTGAGGAACCACTCTCCCCGGCCACCCCGCTCCAGCAGACGGTGGGCGACGCCATAGGCCTTGAGGTGGTCGCTCTGGGTGTCGTCCATGGGGGCAAGGAGCCAGGGGGAGGCGGGGGCGCCCGTCGGAAGCGGCGGAAGGAGACGGAAGACCAAACCTCCCGCCACTACCGCCTCTCCCGCCTCTCCCGCCTTGCGGAGGAACTCCCGACGCCTCATGTCTTTGGTACTGCTCCGCGTGCCACATCCAGCAGGCGGCGCGCCTGCGGCACCAGCGCACTTTCCGGATAGTTCAAGATGAGATGCTCCAACACCTGGGCTGCCTCCGGCTCCCGCTCGAGCGAAAGGTAGAGGGAGCCCAACTCGAGTTCCGCGGCCGCAGCCGTCACCGCGACGCCCGCGCCCGCAGCGGTCTTGAGATAGCGCTCAGCCTCCACCACCCGTCGGCGATCGACTTCGAGCCGGCCGGCCAGAAGCCGAAGTTCCGCACCCCCGGCCTCCGGCGCGAGTCCACCGCCGATTTTGTCGAAGGCGGTCACGGCGGCCGCAGTGTCACCCTGATCCAGCCGAAGGAACCCGGCGCCCAACGGCGGCAGGCTGTCGGTTTCGATCGGCTGGAGCAGGGCCAGGAGGTGGGCCCGCTCGGTCGACTCTTCGCGACTGCCCGCGAAAGGGCCAGCGGCCTGCAGGAGGGTTCGCGCGGCCGCCAGGTCACCGCGGTAGAGCGCGAAGCGGGCCGAAAGCGCGAAACCCTCCACCGTGCTGTCGTTCGCGATCAGGGCTTCGGCCCGGTCCAGCCGACCCACCCGGACCCATCCCCTGGCCACCGTGCGGCGGAGACCTTCGAAGTCCTCTGCGGGCAGCGCGGTCTGGTACTGCTCCAGACGCCGTGCGGCCTCCTCCACCGAACCATCGTCCACCAAGAGACGGATCAGGGTGGTCGCCGCCCCCAGGGCGACCTCCGAGGTCCCGCTCTCCCCCGCGATCTGGCTCAGCATTCGTCGCGCCGAGGCTCGATCCCCGGCGTCGAGGTAGGCGCGGGCGGCATCCAGTCGCACCCGGTCGCGCTGCTGTGGCGCCATCCGCTCCCCCAGCGCCTCCAGGGTCATCCCCTGCGCGCGCAGCGATTCTCGGGAGCCTTGGCTCCGCACGCCGTCGAGAAACTGCTGCAGCATGTCGACCGCCTGCGGTGGATTGGGAGGGAGGATCGCAAGCAGCAGCTTGAAGGCGGCCTCGGCGTCTCCCCAGCGAGCCCGGAGGTCCACCGCCATCCGCTTGGCCTCGATTCCGTCTTCGCGGTCCAGGGCACGCAGCACGTCGGGACGGCGGAGCTCGGGAATCTGGCTCAACGCGGCGATGGCGGAGGAGCGGTAACCCGGCAACCGCCGGATGGCCGCCAGCCACTCCTTCGTGGCGGTGGCATAGTCCTCATCCAACGCTGCGAGCTGCGCCAGCTCGGCGGCAAGCGCCTGGGGCTGCCCCAGGCGTTCGCGCGCGAGGAGGTAGGCCTTCTTCGCCGTCAGGCGGTCGCGCCGCGCGAGGGAGGCGCTACCCCACTCGCGATATGGAGTTTCGTCCCCCGGCACCGCCTGGGCCCACCGCTCCACTACCCGGCGGAGGCTGTCGGGCTGGTCGGCCGCGGACCAAGCGCGGACCGCGACGCCGTAGATCGCACCGTTGGTCGGCGCGGCGGCCATTGCGGTCCGGACCGGTGGCAATATCTCCAGCAGTCGGTTGAGCGGTGTGAGGCATCGCTCCAGTCCCAGCAGCGCGGCAACCTCGGCCGGCCGACTCTGCAGAACCGCCTTGTAGACATCCACGGCCGCGGCAAAGCTCCCTCGTCGCTCGAGATCGAAGGCGTGGGTGAGGGGGTCTTGTTGCTGCGCCGTCAAACCCGATGCCAGCGCACCCAGAAGAACGTGAAGGGTGAACAGTGAACGGTAAACCGGCCTCCCCCGACCGCTGCATCCGGCGAGATGCCCGCGTTGCGCGACCACCTGTTCACTGTTCACTGGTCACCGTTTACGCTTTTCGGAATTTCACCCAATCTGCGGAAGTACTCGACCACCAGCCTGCGTTCTTCCGGAGACAGCCGCTGCAGAACCTCCCAGCTGGGAAGCCGGAGCCGTTGATCCTCTCCCATGAGCCTGGCCCGCGACGCCGGCGGGAGGTGCACGCTGTCATCGGTCGCGGTGGTGCTCTGCCGTTCTTTCTTCTCGTCCTCCTCTTTCCCCTGGAGGGTTCGCCCCGCGTCCAGCATCCGGCGGAAGAGCTTCTCCTGGCGCTCCACGGTCTGACGATCCAGTCGGCCCGCCTCGAGCCGACGGGCCAGATCCTTGGCCTCTTCCGCCATCGCCCCGGCCCCGGGGGCATTGCCGGTGGCGCGGAGGCGATCGAGCTCCTCGCCGAGCGCGCGCTGCTGGGCGGCCAGGCGACGCAACTGCTCCTGAATCGCGCCGGCGTTGCCCGCCATCGGGAGCAGTCCACCGGCCTGCTGACCCAGCTGACCTTGCTGAGAGGCCATCTGGCTCATTTTCTCGAGCGCTTCAGCCAGGCCCGAACCGGAGCTCGAGCCCGAGAGCTCCTGGCCGTTGTGGAAGAGCTGATAGGCCGCCGCGTTCAAGGCGTCGACTGCCTCCCCGGCTCGCTCCCCCGCTTCCCGGGTGTTCGGCACCGGCGAGGACAGCGCCTCCCGCGCCTTCCGCATTTCCTCCTTCCCGGCGGCCAGCGAGATGCTTGGCTGCGCGGTCACCAGCGCATTCTTCCCCGCGGCGGCCTTCAACTGATCCAGCAGCCGTTGCACTCCTTCTTCGACGGCACCCTGGGCCGCCCTCGCGGAGGGGGAGGCATCACCCCGTCGGAACGACTCGGCCACCTCCAGCTGCCGCCCGGAGAGACGGCTGGTCTCGGCCAGCGCCCGGTTGACGGCGTCGAGCACCTCCTGTCGCCACTCCTGCTGCAGGTCCTTCCGTTGCTCCTTCAGCTCGTCACTCAACGGCTGTAACTGCTGCAGCGCCTGCTCGCCCTGCTGACGAGCCAGTTTCCGCTGGCCCGACTGCGCGGAACGGCTGGCCTGCTGCATTTGTTGCCCCGCCTGTTGCGCCTGCTGGGCTGCCGATTCCAGTGCCTGCTCCCGACCTTCAGGGGCAAGCTCCTTGGAGAGATGGTCGAGGGCCGCGCCCAGCGAGTCGGCCCGGGCCGCGAGCTGTTGTTCCTGGACAGCGGACCGAGTGGAATCGGCCGCAGGGACCTGCCGGTTCCACTCGTCCTGCTGCCGGGCCAGTTCCTTCGACTCGGCAGTGAGGTTGGCCATATCGCCCTCGATAGCGGCGCGGCGGAAGAGCTCCTTACTACGCTCCAGTGCTTCGCGCAGCTCCTTCTGGGCGTCGGCCAGTTTGGCGAGCGCCTCCTTCGTGCGTTCGGGGTCGAGGTCCTTCAGCGCCTTCTGCAGTTCGGCGAGTTTGTCCTTGAGGTCCGGGGTGAGGGCGCGATCGAGCTGCTCCCGGATGTCCTGCAGTTGCTTCTGCCACTCCGGATCGTTCAACCCGGCCGCCTCCGCGCTCTGCTGGAGGGCCTCCAGCGCCTGCTTCACTGCCTCAGCCTGCCGCAGCAGCTGCTCCTGCTGACCCGCGACTGATTCGGCCCGCTTGGCCGCTTCGAACGACAGCGACTCGTCGGTCTGGCCCCGCCGATCTCCGGCCTGCCGTGCCCGCTCCTGTGCCAGATCCTCCGTCTGGCGTTCCAGCTTTCGGCTCTGCGCCGTGATGCTGTCGAGGCTGCCGGCCACTGCGTCCGCCGCCTGCCGGGCGGCCGCGCGGACCTCACTCAGGGTCGCGAGCCGGAGGACGAACTCCCGGGACCGCGACACATTGGCGCGGGGCGCGTTGTCGGATGCCCGTACCGAGTACCGCACCGAATCCCCAGGCAGCAGACCACGCTGGCTCAGGTCCAGGTCGAAGGAGAGGATGGCGCGATCGGTCACTTTCCCCGGGAGCGGGACGGTTTCGAGCCGGACCGGATCGCTGAAGCCCAGCCGGCTGATCCGGCGGCTCTCGACC
>JBGPJS010000067.1:0-11997 GCA_041485505.1 Gemmatimonadota bacterium
ATCCGTTCGCCGGCCATCACCGTCTCCAGGAGTCTGGCTTGCTCACCGGCCCCGTCCGACCCAAGTTCCGCGGGGTCTGGCGCACCGTGCATCAGTGCAAGACCGCCAGTGAGAAGGTAGTGAAGCTCCAGTGAAGGCCCCTCCACGCCTCGAGCCCCGATGAATCCGTTCGTCTCCATCGATGCGGTACAGGCCAGCTTTGCCGCCGAGCACTACCTGGCCGATCCCGACCTGGCGACCGCAGTGTTCCTCTCGCTCGCGCTGGAGCGGCCGCTGCTGCTCGAAGGAGAGGCCGGGGTCGGCAAGACGGAGGTGGGCCGGACCCTGGCCCGGACGCTGGGCACCGAGCTGATTCGGCTCCAGTGTTACGAGGGGATCGACCTGAGCATGGCGGTGTATGAGTGGGACTATCCCCGGCAGATGCTGGAGATCCGATTGCTGGAGGCTCGGGGGGAAGCCCGGACAGCCGCGACGAAGGATATTTTCAGCGAGGAGTTTCTCATCCGGCGCCCCCTCCTGCGCGCACTGGAGAGCACCGCCGGCCCGGCCCCGGTCCTGCTGATTGACGAGGTGGATCGAGCCGACGAGGAGTTCGAGGCCTTCCTTCTCGAGCTCCTGAGCGATTTCGCGGTGACGGTTCCGGAAATCGGCACCATCCGGGCGGAACACCCACCCCGGGTGATCCTCACCAGCAATCGCACCCGGGAGGTCCACGACGCTCTCAAGCGCCGGTGTCTCTATCACTGGATCGACTACCCCTCGGCGGAACGGGAGCTGGCGATCCTGCAGGCTCGCCGACCCGAGGTGTCCGGGGCACTGGCCCGGGAAGTCGTCGGATTCGTGCAGCGACTCCGCACGGTGGATCTGAGCAAGGTGCCGGGGGTGGCGGAGACCCTGGATTGGGCCGCGGCGCTCCAGGCGCTGGGCGCGCGCCGGCTCGAGGCCGAGGAGGTGGAACGGACGCTGGGCGTATTACTCAAGTATCAGGAAGACGTGGCGGCGATGCGGGGAGGCGCGGCGCGGCGACTGCTGGACGAGGTGCGGGCGTAGAGCGGGCAAGTTGGCGGGGGATTCGGCCAGCCTGACTCGAGAATCGTCCTTCGGGTACGAGTCTTGCTCTCCACCGCCTTTTCACGGGGCCCCTATCGGTCAGCGGGATCATCGCTGTACTCCCGCGTTCTCCACGAGAGCTCGATGGTCTTCAACTCCCTGACATTCCTGGTCTTCTTCGTAGTAGTGCTGGTCGCCTACTACCTGCCCACCTCATGGACCGTGAGAAAGTTCAATCTCCTGATCGCGAGTTATTTCTTCTACGCGGTCTGGAACCCTCCCTTCGTCCTCCTCCTGATGGGCTCCACGGTCATCGACTGGATCGTGGCCAAGCGAATCGCCGTGACCGAGCATCCGGGCGCCAGGCGGGCCCTCCTCCTGGTGAGCCTGGGATTCAACCTCGGAGTCCTCGGGTTCTTCAAATACGGGAACTTCCTGCTCGGGAACTTCGTCGCGCTGCTCCAGACCTTTGGCATCAGCTACCGGCCTCCGGCATGGGACATCGTGCTGCCGGTCGGGATTTCGTTCTACACCTTCCTGACCCTGTCGTACACCCTGGATGTTTACCACCGGCAGCTCCGACCCGGAAAGTCGTTCCTCGATTTCGCCTTCTTCGTGACGTTCTTCCCACACCTGGTCGCGGGACCGATCCTGCGGGCGGCCGATTTCCTCCCGCAGTGCGTCGAGCCCCGGAAGGCCACCAGGGACCAGATCGGGTGGGGCCTCACCCTTCTCGCCATCGGCCTCTTCGAGAAATCAATTCTGGCCGACTCCCTGCTTGCCCCGGTGGCGGATACCGTCTTCGGCGCCGTCAACAAGGCCGGATTCACTGATGCGTGGATCGGCACGCTCGCGTTCTCGGCCCAGATCTTTCTCGACTTCGCCGGCTATTCCACCTGCGCCATCGGGATCGCGCTCTGCCTCGGCTTCGTGCTGCCGGACAACTTCCGATTCCCCTACGCCGCCATCGGGTTCTCCGATTTCTGGCGACGCTGGCACATCTCGCTGTCGACCTGGCTTCGGGACTACCTCTACATCCCGCTCGGCGGCAACCGCGGGGGCGAGGCCAAGACCCATCGCAATCTGATGCTCACCATGCTCCTGGGTGGCTTGTGGCACGGTGCCTCCTGGCGCTTCGTCGTGTGGGGGGGACTCCATGGGAGTTACCTGATCGTGGAACGCTGGCTGGGCCGGATCTGGGGCGGAGCGCGATGGCTCCGATCCGGCTACGCGAGGGTCGGACTCGCCCTGCTGACGTACTATCTGGTGTGCATTACCTGGGTCTTCTTCCGGGCCGACAGCTTCCCCCGCGCGCTCACACTGCTGAAGACGATGCTGATCGGCGCCCCGCATCACCTGGCCATCGGGCGCCGGACTACGATGATGGTGGCGCTGCTCACGCTGGGGCTGCTGGCCGCCCACTGGTCGATGCGGGACAGCAGCCTGGAGGAGAAGTGGAAGGGGCTTCGGTGGTGGGCCCGTTCGATGGTGCTGGCAGGTCTGCTGCTCAGTCTCGCTCTGGCGCCGGGGGACGAACGTGCGTTCATCTACTTCCAATTCTAACGAGCGGCTGCCTTCCGGCCCCTGGCTCCGGACCTGGCTGGTCGCCGGGGCGATCGCGCTCGCGATCCTCGGGACTTGGGAAGGCTACTGGCGCAGTCGCGGTTGGGCGCCGACGGTGGAGGCCAATGAGGACTCCTGGATTATCGCCTGGGGCCGGATCCGACCCACCTCGACGGTGTTCACCGGAACCTCCCGGATCCAGGCCGCGCTCGACCCGGCGATCTGGGTGTCCGAGCTCGGCGGTGAGCCCCCGGTGCAGTTGGCACTGGCTGGCGGCTCGCCCACCCCGGTGCTCGAAACCCTGGCAGCCGACTCAGCCTTCCACGGGCTGATCGTGGTGGATTTGCTCCCGCTCTACTCCCTCGACGCCAGCCTGGAATCCGAAGAGCGGGTGGTTGACTACCTGCGGGCCTACCATGTGGCTCAGCGCAGCCCGGTCAAACGCATGGAGGCAATGCTCAGGATCCATCTCCCCTATCTCTTCGTCTTCCGACGGGACGAGCTCCTGCCCGGGGAGTTCTTCCAGAACGCGTGGGAAGGCCGTTGGCCGGATGCGGGGTACGACTTCCTCCGTCCTGACCGCTACCATCCGCTCTATTTCTCCCGCTCGAAGCTGGAGCCCAACTCGGCGCGCGTCAACGATCCGAAGCCGTTCGCGCACCTCCTCAGCACCGGCCGGCCGGCGAAGGGAGCGGAGCTCGACAGCATGTTCTCGCGAATCGGGCGGAGCGTCACCCAAATCCAGCAGCGCGGCGGGGAGGTCGTGTTCATTCTGTTCCAGGCCTGCGGCGGACGCAGGACTATCGAAGAACAGCTCTATCCCAAGCGGGAGTACTGGGACCGGTTTCGCGCCCAAACCACCGGCATCGCCCTGGATTCGGATGACTATCCGATGATACGGTCCCAGCCCTGCTACGACGGCTCCCACATAGACGGCAATGCTGCGCCCGCGGTCACCCGGCTCATCGCGCAGGCGCTGCAGGAGAAGGGGATTAGTCGGCGTCCGCAATGACAGCGGGGATGGCGGCGCCCCCGACTCAACGCGGGGACCGGTTGTCACCCAGGCGCTGCGCCAGGCGCTCCGCGATCCGCTCCGCAATCGCGCGGTTGGCGGTCTCCGTCACGTGGGCGTGGTCATCCACGAAGACCGTTGTCGTATCGGCGTCGAAGAGGCCGGTGAGGGACTGAAAGTCGTTGGGGTGAGATGCGCTCAGGAGCGAGTCGAAGGTCATGGCACACAGGCCCTCCTTGCGCGAGGGCCGAAGCGACTGCTCCCAGAGGCTGGCCTTTTTTCTGGTCGCCGATTGCATCGGCTGAAGGAAGAAAAGGGCGGTGAACCGGTTCGCCTTTCCCAGCGCCTCGACCCCGGCCACGGTACGCTCGTAATACTCGGCGGCGGAACCACAAACCTGGTCGACCGGGCGCTTGGTGTTACGTTCGGGGACCGGTTGGAACCGCTCGGAGAGGTCCTGCACCAACAGGGAGTGACGGCCGAGACCGAGCAGCTCCTGCCAGAAGCCGCGGTTGCCCAGTCGGATCTGCTCCTGGACTCCCTCGTCGCCATAGGTGTGACCGGGTTCTCCGTATTTGAATGCCGTGACGATGTCGTTATATCCATCCAGGAACACCGCCACATCCAGCGTCCGGCCCTGGGCCAGTTCAAGCCACAGGGTATTGGCCTCCTGGGTAGAATTGTAGGCGGCCTGGGCGAGATTGACCGCCTGGAAGTCCGTGACACCCAGGGCCTTCAGCCGGGCGGCGGTGAGCGAAGGGATGGTGAAGGAGTCGCGGGCCGTGTAGCCCCACATCGTGGAGCCGCCGAGGAAGACGATTCGCCGAACCGTTGCGGCCTCCGACCGGGGCTGAATGGTGAGGCGCTGCCCCGCGGAGTCGATGTGGATGTAGGGCGTGTTCATCGGCAGCGACCAGTGGACTCGATAGGGATCGAACCGGTTCCGCCGCGCCATCAGCCCTTCCGGCCCCTGAAACTCGGCCCACCAGGGCTGGTGAGCGTAGGGATGTTCAGGGACGCCCGCACCGGCGGGTCGCGACTCCACAGCGCCCCGCAACCAGTGCACGCCCTGGGTCCCAGCCTCGAGCAGAAGAAAAATGAGGAGGGTGGCTCCCAGGATGAGCCAGGTGTCTCGTACCCAGCGCAGCACTCGTATCACGCGGGCCGTCCGCACCGTCTGATCCATGATCATGCTCCACAAGGGTGATGAAGAGAGCTTCGAGATTCCAGGCTAGTGTGACCCTTTGATGGGGACAAGAGACCGGGGCGGGCCACGGCCGACCGGTGCAGCCGATCGACCAGTCAAAGATCTCGAAGAAAATGGACGGCCGCAATCCACCCTGGCTCGGATATTGCTTAGAATTTGCCAGCTGACCCCTCAACCTTCCACGGACCATGTCGACCACATCACCCACGCACATTCTGGGAATCTCGGCCTTTTACCATGACAGCGCCGCCGCGCTGCTCAGGGACGGCGAGATTGTGGCCGCAGGGTCGGAGGAGCGGTTTACCCGGATCAAGGGTGATAGTGGGTTCCCGTCGCGGGCGGTAGCCTATTGCCTCCGGGAGGCGGGCATCCAGGCGAAGGACCTGGCGTACGTCGGCTTCTACGACAAGCCGCTGCTCAAGTTCGAGCGCATCCTGGAAACCTACCTGGGCATTGCACCTCAAGGCTTCAAGTCTTTCCTGATGGCTGGGCCGCTCTGGATCAAAGACAAGCTCTACATGGATCGTCAGATCCGCGAGGCCCTCGACTACGAAGGAGAGCTCCTGTACGCGGAGCACCATGAGTCCCATGCGGCGAGCGCGTTCTTCCCTTCCCCCTTCGAGGAAGCGGCGGTGCTCACCATGGACGGGGTGGGTGAGTGGGCCACTGCCTCCATCGGCATGGGGCGCGGTCGCGACCTCACGCTGCTGCGGGAGCTGCGCTGGCCCGACTCCCTAGGCCTGCTGTATTCCGCGTTCACATACTACACCGGGTTCAAGGTCAATTCGGGGGAATACAAGGTCATGGGTCTCGCTCCCTATGGCGAGCCCAAGTATGTAGACCTGATATACCGCGAGCTGATGGACCTTCGGGAGGATGGGTCGTTCACCCTCAACCAACGATACTTCAACTATCTGGGCGGTCTCACCATGACCAACGGCGCCTTCGACGCGTTGTTCGGTGGGCCGCCGCGGGTCCCAGAGACCAATCTCACCCAGAAGGAGATGGACCTCGCGCGCTCAGTCCAGGTGGTGTGCGAGGAGGTCATGCTCCGGATGGCCCGGAGCGCGCAAAAGGAAACCGGCAGCAGGAATCTCTGCCTGGCCGGTGGTGTCGCGCTCAACTGCGTCGGCAACGGACGCCTGCTTCGGGAAGGGCCGTTCGAGAACATCTGGATTCAACCCGCTGCCGGCGACGCGGGAGGCGCCCTCGGCGTGGCTCAGCTGATCTGGCATCGACACCTCAAGCGCCCGCGTACGGTGGTCCCCGGCAAAGATGCCATGCGTGGGGCCTATCTCGGCCCCCACTTTTCGCCGGAGGAGATCGAGAAGTTCCTCAAGGCGCAGGGGGCGGTCTACCAGCGCCTCGACCGATTGGATCTGCTGGCCCAAACCGCCGATCTCCTGGCGCAGGAGAAGATCATCGGCTGGTTCGACGGCCGAATGGAGTTCGGCCCCCGGGCGCTGGGATCGCGCAGCATCATCGGCGACCCCCGCAGCCCCAAGATGCAAGCCGACATGAACATCAAGATCAAATTCCGCGAGGGGTTCCGGCCCTTCGCACCCAGCGTCCTGCGCGAACGGGTGAACGACTATTTCGAGCTGGATCGGGACTCGCCGTACATGCTGCTGGTAGCGCCGGTCAAGAAAGAGCGGCAGATCGCCATGACCAGCGCGCAGCAGAAGCTCTGGGGCATCCAGCAGCTGAATGTGGTGCGCTCCGATATTCCAGCGGTGACCCACATCGACTACTCGGCCAGGATCCAGACCGTGAGCCGGGACACCAACCCGAACTACTACGACCTGATCAAGGAATTCGACCAGCGGACCGGCTGCGGCGTGATCGTTAACACTTCGTTCAACGTCCGTGGAGAGCCGATCGTCTGCACCCCCGCCGATGCCTACCAGTGCTTCATGCGGACCCACATCGACGCGTTGGTCCTCTACCCGTTCCTGCTCCACAAGGGGGACCAGCCCGAATGGAAGGAGACGTCCGATTGGAAAAAGGAATTCCAGCTCGACTGACGGCCGCCGAGGGCCGCAAATTCGGCCTGCTGGTGGGCGGCGCGTTTCTGCTGTTTGGCGCCATTTCCCGGTGGCGGGGACACGACGTCGCGCCTCTGGTCATGTGGGCCCTAGGTGGCAGCCTCACGCTTGGGGGCCTCTTGCTGCCGGCCCAACTGGGACCGATCTACCGGGCCTGGATGGGACTGGCCCACGCCCTCTCCAAGATCACCACCCCTATTTTCATGGGGCTGGTGTACTTTCTGGTGCTTACGCCAACTGGATTCCTGATGCGCCTGTTTGGTAAGCACCCGCTCAAGCATCGCGAGCACGGGGGAGGGTATTGGGCACGGCGGGAGCCGAATGATGGAGCCGACACCATGTCGCGGCAGTTCTGAATCTGCGCGCCCGGCACCCCGGCTCCCAAGTGTCGTCCTGAGGAGCGAAGCGACGAAGGATCTCGCTGCTATCGGACCGATCCTTCGCTTCGCTCAGGATGACACCTCGCGAGTCATCGCCTAGAACACCGCACCGCAAACAGCACTTCCTGGGAGGATCGATGGCCAGTTCCAGTCTTGCCCGCGAACTCTGGGCTTTCATGCGGGTCCGCAAGAAATGGTGGCTCCTGCCGCTCATTCTGGTGATGGCCCTCATCGGCACCCTGGTCGTCTTCGCCAAGGGTTCGGTGTTGGCGCCGTTCATCTATACGATCTTCTAGCGCCGGGCGGCCGGGCGGGAGTCGGCGTGCTAGTTTCCAACTGCGTGCTCTTCGGCCGACTGCTCCGCCGCGCGGGATTGCCGGTGGATCCCGGTCAGACCCGGGACTTTGCCCGCGCCATCACCTTGATCGGCCTGGGACGAAAGCCGGAGGTCAAGGCCGCCGGCCGAGCAACGTTCGTGCGTCGGCGGGAAGAACGCGCGGTCTACGACGCCGCTTTCGAGCTGTTTTGGAGACGACGCGGCGCACCCGGCGAGCTCTCCAGTCGGCTCCCCCGAATCCGTCAGGAGGAGCCCGTCGGGCCTGGCGCCCCGTTCGAGGCGGCGACTCAGGGCAACCTCAACGCCACCGAGGTCTATGCTACCGTGGCTCCGACCGCCGCGAGTGAGCGGGAAGTGCTGCGCAATACCGACTTCGCGCAGCTGACGCCCGCGGAGGCACGCGACGCGGCACGCATGATCGCCGCGTTGCGGCCCCACGTCCCGCGCCGCCCGGCCCGCCGTCATCGGTCAGAGCCGCACGGAGCCCGTCTCGCCACCCGACGAATGTTGCGCCGCGCCCTCGCGACCGGTGGCGAGACCTTGGAATGGCGCTGGCTCCGCCGCACCACCCGCCCCCGCCCCATCGCGCTGATCTGCGATATCAGTGGTTCCATGGAGCGCTACAGCCGCTTCCTCTTGCGGTTCGCCCACGCCCTGGGCCGGAGCGGCGCCCCGGTCGAGGTGTTTGTCTTCGCCACCCGTCTCACCCGCATTACCCGGCAACTGCGCACCCGGAATCCGGACGATGCACTCCGCCGTGTGGCCGAGCGGGTGGTGGACTGGAGCGGCGGCACCCGCATCGGGGAGTCCCTGCACGAGCTTAACCGCCGCTGGGTGCGGCGGACCCTCCGCGGTGGGGCCCTGGTGCTGCTCGTCTCCGACGGATGGGAGCGGGGCGATCCCGCCCAACTCGGCCGGGAGCTCGCTACCCTGCGGCGCTCCTGCCACCGGCTGATCTGGCTGGATCCGTTGGCCGGCCGACCGGGATTCGAGCCGACCACGGCCGGGCTGACGGCCGCGATCCCGCACCTCGATGCCTTGCTCCCCTGCGCTACGGTGACATCGTTGGAACAACTCGCCCGCAATCTGGCCGGCATCGGCGAATCGACAGCCCTCCGCCGGCTCACCGCCACCGCCACCTGACCGATGCGCGACCTCCTCCCCGATCTCGATCGCTTGCTGGCCGGCGGTGAACCGGTGGGACGGGCCGTGGTCACCAGTGTGTGGGGTTCTGCGCCCCGACCCGAGGGAGCCTGCCTGCTGGCAACCCCGTCTGGTGTCATGGCCGGATCGGTATCGGGTGGCTGCGTGGAGAGTGCCACGGTGCAGGCGATCGGCGAGGCCATCCGCCGCGGGGCACCGAAGCTGGTCACCTTCGGGGTGAGTGACGAGCGGGCCTGGGAGGTCGGTCTCGCCTGCGGTGGCACCATCAAGATCTTTGTCGAACCCAGCCTCAGGCCCGCGGTCCTGGAGGCGGCACGGGGAGCCGGCGGGGTGGTGGTCGCCACGGTCGTGGATGGCGCCACTTCCGCCATCGGCGCCTCATGGACCATCACCGACGACCGGCCCGCCGAAGCGTCGGTGCCGCCCGCGGTGGCCGCCGCCGCCATTGAGGCCCTCGCCGGAGAGGTCAGCCGCAGCGTCGAGATCACCGATGGAAAAGGGAACCCGCAGGTGGTGTTCCTGGAAGTGTTCGCCCGACAGCCGAAGCTGGTGATCTTTGGAGGGGTGCACATCGCCGTGGCGCTGGTCCCGCTCGCCAAAGCGCTGGGCTATCGGACAGTCGTGGTGGACGGCCGCCAGACTTTCCTCAGCCGGGAGCGCTTCCCCGATGCCGACGAGCTGATCCTGGGCTGGCCCGACGCCGCCTTCGAGCGGATCGGCCTCGACCGCGCCAGCTATGTCTGCCTGCTCTCCCACGATCCCAAGTTCGATGAGCCCGGTGTCGAGCTGGCGCTCCGCTCGCCGGCCCGCTACGTGGGCGCGATCGGCTCCCGAAAGACCCAGGCCAAGCGCCGGGAACGTCTGCGCACCGCGGGCTTCACTGAGTCCGAGCTAGTCCGGCTGCATGGGCCGATCGGGCTCGATCTGGGCGGGCGCCAGCCGGCGGAGATCGCACTGGCGATTCTGGCCGAGTTGACCATGGTGAGGTATGGAGGAAAAGGACTAAGGACTTAGTCCTCCTTGCAATCCTCAGCCCACATTGCGCGGCAACCCGGCGGCGTGCATCATAGCCCATGCCCGCGGCGACTCCGACCCAGGTGGTGTTCATCACGGGAGGCACCGGCTACATCGGGCGGCGCCTGATCCCAGCACTCCTTGGGCGGGGCCATAGCGTTCGGGCCCTGGTGCGCCCCGGCTCGGAGCCGAAGCTTGCATCGGGAGCCTTGGCCGTCCCAGGCGATGCGCTGCACGGCGTTTCCTACGCCAGCAAGATCACGCCGGCAGGTACCTTCGTTCACCTGGTGGGGGTCTCCCACCCCGGACCCGCGAAGGCCGAGCAGTTCCGAACCATCGACCTGGCCTCGGTAAAGGCGGCCGTCCCCGCCGCCGTGACCGCCGGAATCCAGCACTTCATCTATGTCAGTGTCGCTCAGCCCGCGCCGGTCATGGGGGCCTACGTCCAGGCGCGGGCTGAGGCTGAGGCCCTCATCCGCGAGAGCGGGCTCAATGCCACCTTCGTCCGCCCGTGGTACGTACTGGGACCCGGCCACTGGTGGCCCCTGGTGCTGTTGCCGGGCTACCTGATCGGCGAGCTGATTCCTTCAACCCGAGAGAGCGCCCGCAGACTGGGCCTGGTCACGATCGGGCAGATGGTTCGGGCCCTGGTGCACGCCGTGGAGCAGCCGGTGCTCGGCGTCCGGATCCTCGAGGTGCCGCAGATCCGGCAGGCTCAAGTCGTTGGCCGCGGATGAACGCGGATGAACGCTGATTTGGTCTATCCCGGGAGCCCCACCTTGATACCGTTTGAATCGGTGATGTCATATGGGTAGTGGCTGGCAGCGGCCATATCCTCCGGAACAACCCTGGCATCAGCAGAACACAGACAATACGGAAAACCCAGATCACACGGATCGCTCCGAGAAATGGGCGGTTAGGAGATCTAAATTTGATTCGTTTCCATCTCGCGGGTTCGGTGGCGCTGCTGATTCTCCTGGTTGCGGGAGCCTCGCCGCTCCGACTCGAGGCCCAGAACAAGGAGCGCGCCGGTGATCTCAATATTCCGATCGGCGGCACGGCGGGCCGTTTTGACGCCATCACCGACCTCGCCGGGGTCGAGGTGGGCCAGGTAACGATCATCGAGGGGAAGGGCAAGCTCATCCCCGGCAAGGGACCGGTGCGCACCGGCGTCACCGCGGTACTCCCCCGAGGAAAGAACAATCCCGACCCCGTCTTCGCGGCCTGGAGCACGCTCAACGGCAACGGGGAGATGACCGGCACCCACTGGCTTGAGGAGTCGGGGTTTCTCTGGGGGCCGGTCATGATCACCAACACCATGAGCGTCGGGGTGGTTCGCGACGCGGTGATCGACTGGGCGGTGCGCAAGGGCTGGGATTCGTTTCTCTTCGCCCTCCCGGTGGTTGCGGAGACCTGGGACGGCGGCCTCAACGACATTGACGGATTCCACGTGCGGAAGGAGCACGCCTTCCAGGCGCTGGACCAGGCGGCCGGTGGCCCGGTGACCGAGGGAAACGTCGGCGGCGGCACCGGGATGGTTTGCCACCAGTTCAAGGGCGGCATCGGTACCGCCTCGCGCGTGCTCAAGCCCGCGCAGGGCGGCTACACGGTGGGCGTGCTGGTGCAATGCAACTACGGGCGCCGTGGCCGGCTCAGCATTGCCGGTGTCCCGGTAGGCCAGGAGATCTCCGACCTGACGCCGTGCTACCTGGCCACCGTACCCTCGGCGGGCGCCGAGGGACCAGCGTGCGGCGCTGCCGGCGGAGGAGACTCGGAGGGCGGCGGATCGATCATCATCGTCATCGGGACCGATGCCCCCCTGCTGCCGCACCAGCTCAAACGCGTGGTCAAGCGCGCCTCGCTCGGGGTTGGCCGGATGGGGGGGCTGGGCGAGGATTCCTCCGGCGACATCTTCATCGCCTTTTCCACTGCCAATCCCGGCGCTCCGGTGGATACCGGGACGGTCGCCCTCACGATGCTTCCTAATGACCGGATCAACCCGGTCTTCGAGGCGGCGGTGCAGGCGGTGGAAGAAGCGATCGTCAACGCCATGCTCGCGGCGGAGACCATGACCGGGGCCAACGGATTCACGGTCTACGCGCTGCCCCACGATCGGTTGAAGCAGGTCATGAAGAAGTACGGGCGGTAGGATTGGGGATTGAGGATTGAGGGATTGAGCGATTGAGCGATTGAGGGATTGAGGGATTGAGGGATTGTTGGGGACC
>JBGPJS010000068.1:0-11962 GCA_041485505.1 Gemmatimonadota bacterium
ATCGGGGTCATGGACCTTCGCGCGACGGCTGTCGTGGCGGCAGCCATCACCGTCGAACGTCTCGCACCGGCCGGTGATCGCGTCGCTCGAGCCACAGGGGCCGTCGTCGTCGGGGCAGGGTTGTTGCTGATCGCGCGAGCAGCCGGGCTCGGATGACCCATCCGCATCGTGTCGCATCAGGTGCCTGAATTCGTCCGGTGGGCCGGTCAGCCGGACGCGTTGATCATCATCGTGGCCCAGGACTCGAGTCATCACTGAGGGTGCGAGGCCAAGACGTCGGAGGGGAACCCCAGCCCGGCGGTGAACGGCGTTGTGAGTTTTGTGGTGAGTTTCTTCCCCATTCTGTCATTGCGAGGGACCCGGCGCGGCTTGTCCCGAGCGCAGCGAGGGAAGCGCCGGGCCCGAAGCAATCGTTCTCGCCGTTTGACCGGCATTGGTTCACCCGCGGCGTTCCCTGACCTCACCCCTGCGACCGAGCGCAGCGAGGAAGGCCTTTAGGGTCCCCTCTCCCTGAAGAGAGAGGGGGACGCCCGAGAAAGATCCGCGCGTCTCAGGCCGGCCGAATCGCCGCCGGCCGTCGGGACCTCGCCCGCACTCCGCACGGGAACAAATACTCGGAATTGCCCAGAGGGTCATGGGCACCCTCTAGCTTTTCCCTAGCCTGACTATCCGCTGTTCTCCCTCTAATTACAATGTGAAATTTCCAGTGACGGAAATGCCTCGGCCCGCTGGCACAGCTGGCCAGCCTGGCCGGCCTACGCGCTCGCCACCTGTCTGCTTGACAAGGCCCGTTCCGGGCCTCAAGCTCATCGGTGTCGGCCCCCCTGAGGCCTCGGAGGAGACCATGGACTTTGTGACGCTACCACTGGTTGCCGCCCGAACCACGCTTGAAGCCACCATTGAGCGCATGAACGACAGTGATCGGCGCTCTGTGATCGTCCGGCAGGCACACGGCGGACTCACGGTGCACACTAACAAACAGGTCCTCTCGGCGTGGTCGCGGCGCATGTGGACCGCCGGGGAGATGCCCGAGGGGGCCCGCGTGGCGAACCTGGCCCATCTCGGTGACCTGAAAGCGATCTGGAGCGCGCCGAACGGTTACGCGGTTCTCGAGAAGGCGCTGGACCGTTTCGAGGCCCAGTACGGACTGGTAGCCGTGCGCCAGGACGGCCGGACGGCCGAGATCGTTACCCGCCACGAGCAGCTCACCAAAGCGGCGACCTACCCGACCCGCGAGTGTGTGTGTCTGAACGATACCAGCCACAACGGGAGCTCCCCACCGGCTGACCAGAGCGGGTGTCCCTTCGGCTGTGGCGGTGTCTGGCGCTGCGCCTGAGGACGCGGGCGTATGTTCGACGTCATCGGCACGGTGCTCGATCGGCTCCAGGGCCTCCTCGGACGCAGATACCTCATCGTCGGAGTCGGGCCGCTCCTCATCTTCGCGGTGCTCAGCCTTCCGCTCCTCTGGGTGGTCTGGCCCGACGCGCCGTACCTGTTGCAGGATCTCCTCGCGCTTTCGCTGCCCCAACAGGTGCTGATCGGCTTCTCGGTCGCGCTGCTCCTCGGCGGGGCGGGATTTCTGCTCCTCATCGCCAACGCCTGGTGGCGTCAGGTGCTGGAGCGGGGGGGCCTCTCGCTCGAGGCGGTGCGGAAACGACGCCGGGACCTTGAGAATCAGATCAAGGCGAGTCGGGGTGACCTAGTCCAGTACCGACTCGTTGTGCCAGGCAAGGCCTGGTTCAACGCGCTGGCCGCAGCTCGCGCCGCGGGCCTGGCCAAGGGTGGGCGCCCGGTTGCGGCGAGCCCCGCCCTGGCCCAGGCCTTCGAGCAGGGCGTTGAGCAGCTGGAGAACGGTCGCCTGGTCCTGTACACCGAGATGCAGGGGTTGTTCGCCTCCCTAGGCGCGGCCCTCAACCAGGGCCCTCCGGACCCGGAGCTCAACCGCATGCAGGTCGAGTTCGCGACCCGCCTCGCGCCCAACGCGTGGCGGAACCGCGAAACCGATTTCGGGCGGCTCCAAGGTGACCTCCGGACCCGATATCCCAGCGACGACGCCAGGGTCGTCCGTTCGGTCCTCGGCAATATCGTCCGCGCCCACCAGGACCAGATCTATGGGCGGTATGGCATGAACCTGGAGGTGTTCTGGCCGGCGCTGGAGACGCTCGCCGGCGCCGACAAGGAACGCCAGGTCTCTGCGGCGCTCGACGAGGCGCAGACTCGGCTCGACTTCACCGTCTCCATGAACGCTGTGCTGTGGCTGCTCAGCGTACTCTGGCTGGTCGTGTTCCTGGTGATCCGGGTGCCGTGGTACTTGGGCCTGGGCGTGGGGATCGTGGGCCCCGCGACGGCCCTGGTGTTCTATCAACTCACCATATGGAATACCCATGTCTTCCATAGCTGGGTACGGACCACGGTGGAACTGTACCGCCTCCCCCTCCTCAAACAGCTCCACATTGCACCGCCGGCCGACTCAGACGCCGAGCGGGACCTGTGGGTCAAGCTCACCCAACTGGCCGAGCTGGGGCAGGTGAACGTCGGGTTCACACACCCATGAAGCACCCCGGGTTGGTGGCACTCGGGCTCTACTTCCTCGGCCTCGGCGGGCTCCTCTGGTGGCGTGGTGGAGGCCCGCGCGAGGACGGCGGGGCGTGGGTGGCCGGGCTGGCCCTGCCACGAAACCAACAGTTGGACAGCACCGACCTTGTGGGCCCCGCCTCGCGATACCTTCGCGCGCGGCACCCTGCGGACTCCCTGTTGGGACGCCATCTCCTAGTTCCCAAGGCCCATGGCGAGCCCGTTCGGGCAGAGGAGGTGAGTCCCGTGCCGGTGTACCAGGCGGGCGACTCCGGTTCCCGCATCGTGGTATATCGCCTGGAGAAGGAGGAGTATCTGGCGGGCGTCCTAAGGATCGGCGATCGGGTCGTTCCCTGCGTCGTGCGCCCGGGCGCGGCCGGATCCGACCCGGTCCGTACCCACTGTTCCCACCCGCCTCCGTTCACGGTCGAGGCGGTTCACCGTCCTGTCGAGGCTGGGGACGACACCTGGGTCGCGCTTCGGGTTCCGCCGTGCCACTCGGGTGAGATCGGGGAGTACCTCGCTCGGGAGCACCGATTCCTGCTGCTGCTCCCGAAATCTGACCCCTGATTCGGGTGGTGACGCTCTGCCACGGTCCCAACGGCGAGTCGACGGAGCCGAAGCATGACCGGCACATGCTGTCTAAAGAGATGCCACGCGTTCGAACGTTCTAGGGTGCATCGTGGGCAAGGGGCACCACAAGGGGGGCGCTCTCGATCGAGATCGCCTGCCGCGAGGCCGCGAGCCACGAGCCTCAACCTGGTTCTAGTGCACGGCTTCCCGTCCTGTCGCACTGGTATCGGGACTTGGCCCTGCCGCGCCCGGCCTCAGGGCGGGGCCGCCTGCTCCAGCAGGCGCATGGCCCCGCCGACGGTGGCATGGCTCTGGGCATCCTCTATTCGATCGATAGCACCGTGAACAGCGTCTCGTCCCGGTCCGAATGAATCGCCGGGGCCCGGCCCTTCGGCACCAGGAGCCAGTCACCCTGCTTGGGCTCCCGCTTGGTGTCTCCCTCGGTCAGGACCGGTCCGCCGCCCTCAAGGTGAAGCAGCAAGGTCGCGTTCTTCGCGGTCCCGAGGTACCTGGCCTCGTGACTCGGGAGAAGGACCCGGTCCTCGAGAGTGAGCCGGACGGTGCGGCCGCCCACCAGCCGGACCGTCCCCTGGAAGTGGGTGCGAATCTTGAGCGAATCGCCGATGACCCGGGTCTCTCGCGGTTCCACGGGCCGTTGGGCGGGTGCTGCCTGAGCCACAACCAGCGCCGGGAAACCCACTAGCAGCCCCACCGGTCCGAGCCTGCGGATGAGTCGGTGCATCACTCCTCCTGTCACGGTGTAAGCATGTGGACGTAGCCGGACTGGGTCGCCACGACCAGCCGGCCCTTGGCGAGCGCGGCCTCGTTCCACATTCCGCCATTCACCGCGACCTGGGCCAGCACGGTCGGAATCGGCACCAGGGTGGAGCCGGCCCCGACGCAGGTAGCGGTGGTGAATCGGACATCGGCGCAGCGCCATCCCGCCGCGGGCGAGACCGACGGGTCGGCGATCGCGACGACATAGCCCTGGCTGGTGCCCACGTACACGATCCCGCCGGTGACCACCGGTGCGCCTAACCCGTAGGATCCGCTGGCGTGGGGGACGTCCAGGATCCACCGAACACGGTCAGTGTGCGACGCACAGGCGTTGAGAGCGTGGAGCCGGGAGTAGCCGTATGACACGTCCGCTGGCCGGGCCCAGCCGCCGGTCTCGACGATGTAAACATCGTTCCAGGCGGCGCCCGGCTTCTTGTAGTCGGTGTCGCCGTGGTTCAGCCCCATGCCGGTGGTGAAGGGCACCCCGCTCGGCGGAAACTGCCACCGCAATGATGCCGGCCCCGGGGTCCCGTTCCCCGCCTCCACAGCGTAGGCCCACCCGTCCTTCATGACACTGGCCACGAGGACGCCGCAACTGGTAGACATCACCGTCGGCCCCGCCGCCCAGTCGGGGTCGTCGTCCAGGTCGAACGGGACCGGCTGAAGCTTCCAGACCAGGCCGCCGTTGAGATCGAGCCGGAGCATTGAGAGCCCATGGTTCGGACTCGGCTCGCTCTGGCAGCCGCCGTTCCAGCACTTGGTGTTGCCGGTGGTGACGTAGACGCCGGACCCGTCACCCGCCACGCTGCTCCAAACGCCCCCACCCCTGGTCGAGGTCGAGTGGTAGCTGAAAGTGCCGATCACCGTGCCGGTGGCCAGATCCACCGCGATCACGGCTCCGTTCTGGATCGGGTTGTCGCCGTGATCGGCGATTCCGATGTAGACCCGCTGGCCCATTACCATCGGAGCCGAATAGCCGATCTGCTCGTGGAATTCGGCTGTCGAGCCCCAGATGGTCCCGCTCAGCCGGGCAAGCTCGGGCGACTTCCAGATCTCGGCCCCGGTGTCCAGGTCCAGCGCGAAGAGCCGCCCACTGCCGTTCCCGCCGGCCAGGGACTTGTCGGGCGCGCCGAAAATCACGGCCCATTTCTTCCCGATTTTGGTCTGGACCGCGCTTGAGGCGATCCCCCGGCTCGAGTTGTTCGACACATAGTTCGAGGTGAGCGCCGGCTGCGCGGTCGGGGGATACTCCCAGATCAGCTTCCCGGTCTTCACATCCAGGGCGTAGAACCGCCCGTTGCCGTTCCCGACGAGGACCTTGCCGCGCGCGATGATCGGCGAGGCGTAGAACGCCTGGGGGCCGTCCGGCACCTGCCAGCTCCAGCGAATCGCGAGCGAGGGCACCTTGGCCGGATCGCTCAAGTCGCTCGCCGCGGTCTGGTTGCCGGTCCGCTGCGCGTTCCGGCGATAGGTCGGCCAGTTGCTGCAGGCGCCGCTGGCTATCGCCAGCCCCATGAGTGCGATCCCGAGGATGCGATGGGCGGTCATGGGGTCCCCCGCTTCGTAGCGATCAGATAGGCCAGGACCATGACGGGGGTCGAGTCCGCCACGATGGCCAGGGGCGTTCCCTCGTCAAGCGAAAGCGTGCTGCCGATTGGGAAAGCCCGACCCTCCCCGCCTCCGACGGTGGCCCGACCGTCTCCCGACACCACTTCCAGCAATACCCCGCCGGACCAGCGGAGCCCCTCAGCCTTCCCATTGGGCGGGAGATACAGCTCGCGAACCTCGAGGTGGAGCCCCTCGTCGTCGCCGGCGAAGACCGTCCGAGTGAAGAGGCCCTCCGGCGTCCGCACGAAGGGATTGGCGATAGTGTCCTGGGGCAGGGTGGTCGGCGCCTTCAAGCCGAGGAGCCCCACGCCTTTCTTGGCCTCCCGTTCGCAAGCTAGGAGGAGCAGGCCCGCCACCATGGCCAGCACCAGCGGGGCAGGTGCAGGCCCGCGCCGGGCGCATGAGCAGCCGGAACTGAGGATCATGGGAGACCTCGAGGCTGGGATACCCCAATGAGCGTAGGTTCCGAGGCTCGGCGGCGCAATGGGCCGAAGGATGCAGATCGTCTTGGGGTTGGAGCCAGATCTGGTGTTCCGAGCAGCCGTGGGCGGTGGCGACGCGCCCTCGTCGCAATGACACACGGCGCCGGCTACCCTCGATTCGCTGCGGCGGTCACCGTCCCCACACTAGCACGCGCCAGGGTCCGGACCAACCAGGACGCGACCAGCCCGATTCCCACGATCCGGATGCCGGTCCCGAGCCATGCCCCGGCGGCCAGCTGACTCACGATGGCAGGCCCGGCATACCAGTAGTAGGTGGCGCCGGCCGCGGCCGCGATGAGGGGCAGCGCAAGCCGGGAGTGGAGCCGGAGCGCCAGCACGAGGATCGCAATCGCCAGAAGACTCGCGAGCGACCAGCCCAGCGTCGTGGCGTAGACCATTGCCGCGCTGCTTAGCGGGCCGTCCTTGACCTGGTTGTAACCGATGATAAAGCCCGGCAGGGTGGCGAAGAACGCGCCGTAGGGTGTCGCGAGCCATCGCGCGGTGTGGCGGGAGGTTCCCAGCAGCTGGGGGATCGCCTTCTGCTCCGCGAGGTCTAGGCACCCGCGGGGCGTGCACACGGTACACGCGGTGCACCGGCCGCGGTCCATCTGGATCAGCGGCGCCTGACCGTACAGGAGTTCGACCGGTAGTACCGGACAGAGCGCATTACAAAAGGCCGAGCGAACCGTGAACAGCGCGCCGAGTACGAGAGCGAGCCCACCCACCACCGCCACCGTGCCCGCTAGTACCAGCCCGTTCTGATTGAACACCAAGTGCCGCGCCGGAACCATTGAGTAGAAGAGCGCCAGGCTCCCCAGGTTGAACGCGAACAGTATCCTGGGGGTGGGCGCCCGTTGCCTCCCCAGTCTATTTCCCATCTCGTTGAGGGTCGCCAACGGGCAAACGCCCCGCCAGATCGTGGTGTTGAGAAAGAAGGTCGCTGGGAGGACCGGGATGGCGACGTACCAGAGCGCCTTCAACGCGCTGGCTGGCTCAACCCCAAGCCAGAGGATGAGGAGAGGGACCGCCACGAGCGCCGACCACCGCGCGATGGCCCAGAGCGCGGCCGACCGTGGCGATCGGATGAGAATACGGACCGGCCGGAGCGCGGTCGATCTCAAAGGCGACTCGCGAGCGTCTTGGCCAGGTCGGTCAGCTGGGCCGGCGACAGAAACACCTTCCCCCCTCCGGCCACATCGGCGCCGGTGAGGAGCTGAAAGGCCTTGGTGCCCTTGCGGAAGACCAGCATCCAACCGCCGAGCCCGAGGTACGCCTCGTCGGCCACACCGCTCACCGTCGTGACCTCCTTGCTCACCAGCTGCACCGCGGCGCGCAGTTCGGCGCTGCTCCTGACGTCGTTCAGCGCCGCTACGGTCAGGACCAGCATGGAATCCGCTCCCCGCACGAAATGCAGCCCTTCCATCGGATCAAACATCTCGGCCGAGGGGCGGACCACCCCCTTGAGCCCCGTCCGTTCCAGGTCCGCGGGAGTGAGGAGCCGCTCCGGCAGGGGTGCCTGGGCCCCGACGGCCGCCGGGGCGCCGCCGAGCAGCATCGCCAGGATCAGCGGGAGTCGACCCATGCCGCCGCCTGACCGATTCGCTCTGGTCTTCATGGTGACCTCCTTCAGCTTCCTTACCAGCAAGGGTGTGAAGAAAAGGCGAAACGCTTCGGAAGCAATTCTTCACCCCCGCTTCACACCTCACCCCGCATCCTGCATCACCGGACAATCCTACACCCATGTCTCTCGCTCACCCGGAAACCCTGCCCCATGGCCTGCTGCCACCCAAGGCGGCATTGCTCTTCACTGAGCTCAAGCCGCCCCTGGCCGATGACATAGCCCTGGCCGAGGCCGACCGCTGCCTCGTCTGCGGTGGACCCGGCGCCCCCGCTCCCTGCGCCGCCGCCTGTCCCGCCCTCGTCGATGTGCCCCACTTCATCGACGCCGTCGCCCACGGCGACTGGGAAGGCGCCGCCGACCTGATCTTCCGCTCCAATCTCCTCGGTGCCAGTTGCGCCCGGGTCTGCCCCACGGAGGAGCTGTGCGAAGGTGCCTGCGTCCTCACCCGACAGGGCCGACGCCCCATCGAGATCGGACGGCTGCAGCGCTACGCCACCGACCTGGCCCTCCGGAACCCTTGGGCCACCTTCCGCACTCCGGCACCCGCCACCGGCAAGCGGATCGTCGTGATCGGCGCCGGCCCCGCCGGCCTGGTCTGCGCCGGCGAGCTCGCCATCCTCGGCCACCAGGTGCGGATCTACGAGGCCCGTCCCGACACCGGTGGCCTGGTCCGCTACGCCATCGCTCCCTACCGCCTCGACCAGGAACCGCTCGACGACGAGGTGCGCCAGATCCTGGCACTCGGCGTCGAGCTCTACGTGGGAAAGCCGGTGGATTCGCCCGAGGCGCTCCGCCGCATTGAAGGAGAAGCCGACGCCGTCTTCCTCGGCGTCGGCATGGGCAAGGACGTCGCCCAGCCGTACCTCGGCGACACCCTCCCCGGCGTCTGGAACTCGCTCGACTTCATCGAGGCCATCAAGTGCCGGCACCTGACCGAGATCGGCCGTCGGGTGGCGGTAATCGGAGGCGGCAACACCGCCATCGACGTTGCCCGCGAAGCAGTCCGCCTCGGCGCCGAGGACGTGCGGCTGCTGTACCGCCGCACCGAAGCCGAAATGCCCGCCTTCCGCTTCGAGGTCGAAGGCGCCCGCGCCGACGGCGTCCGCTTCGAGTGGCTCACCAATCCGGTCGCCTTCACCGGCGACCACCGGGTGACCGGCGTCATCTGCCAGCGCATGCGGCTGGGCGACCCCGACACATCCGGCCGCGCCCGCCCGGTGCCCCAGCCCGGCTCCGAATTCGTGCTACCGGCCGATACCGTGATCCGGGCCATCGGGCAGGAGCCGCGGCTGGAGTTCCTGCAGTGGATCGAGGGGCTCGAACTACTGCGGAATGGCCGACCGGTGGTGAATCCCGTCACCGGCCAGACCAGCAACCCCCGCTACTTCGCCGGCGGCGATGTATTGAACGGCGGCGGCACGGTGGTGGCCGCCGTCCGCGCCGCCAAGATCGCGGCGCTCGGCATCGACGCCTATCTGCGCGACGGGCCCCGGGGCGAGGTGGCGAAAGTGGAAGTGGCGGTGGTCTCGTGATCCCCGGCACGGTGCGCTACGCCCAGGGCGACATGGCCCTGCTGATCCACCGCAACTACTGCAAGGGCTGCCGGATCTGCGTGGCCGACTGTCCGGAGAAGATCCTGGTGCTGGACCCGAACGCCGTCGCGGTCGTGACCGAGATCGGCCGCTGCATCTTCTGCGGGATCTGCGCCGTCCGCTGTCCCGACTTCGCCATCGCGCTGGAACGACCGGCGCCCCACTGGGCCGGCGCCTCCCACGACCCCGGAGGAATGGCATGCGCCTGATCCAGGGCAACGAAGCCTGCGCCCTCGGCGCGCTCCATGCCGGCTGCACCTTCTACGCCGGCTATCCCATCACCCCCGCCTCCGAGATCATGGAGTACATGGCCCGGCTGCTGCCGGCCCAGCACGGCGTGTTCCTGCAGATGGAAGACGAGATCGGTGCCCTCGCCGCCGTGATCGGCGCCGTCTGGGCCGGCGCCAAGGCGATGACCGCCACCTCGGGCCCCGGCTTCTCGCTGATGCAGGAGAACCTGGGCTACGCCGCCATGACCGAGACGCCTTGCGTAGTGGTGGACTCGCAGCGGATGGGGCCGAGTACCGGGCTCCCCACGCTGCCTTCGCAGGGCGACGTGATGCAGGCCCGCTGGGGAAGCCATGGCGACCGACCCGGCGTCACTCTCACCGCCTCCTCGGTGCGGAACGTGTACGAGGTGACCGTCGCCGCCTTCAACATCAGCGAACGGTTCCGGGTGCCGGTGGTGCTGCTGCTCGACGCGGTGGTGTCGCACATGCGGGAAGGCGTGGAGCTGCCCGACCTGCCCGTCGTCACCCGCAGGCCACCGGCGGACCTGGCGGCCTTTCAACCTTTCGGCGGCACCGAGTTCCTGCCCCTCGGCGCCGGCAAGCCGATCGTGGTGACCGGCCTGGCTCACGGCGAGTCGGGCCTTCCCCGCGCTACCGACGGCGCCAACGCCGAACGGATGCTGCGCCGCGCGATTGAGCGCATCGACGCCGCGGGTGACGGGATCCTCCGCACTCGGACGCTCGCGCTGGAAGACGCCGAGGTCGGCATCATCGCCTACGGGATCAGCGCCCGCCCGGCGCGGGGCGCGGTGTCGCTGCTCCGGGCCCAGGGAATCCGCGCCGGCCTGCTGGAGCTGGAGACGCTGTGGCCGCTCCCCGAACGCGCCATCCGGGAACTCGCCGAGCGGACCCGGCTCCTGCTGGTGCCTGAGCTCAACCTGGGGCAACTGGTCCTTGCCATCCGCGCTGCGGTCGAGGGCCGGACACCGGTGCGGGCGCTCAATCGGGTGGACGGGCTGATCTTCCCGCCGGCGGAAATCGCCGATGCCATTCTTCGCGCGCTCCGGGAGACACCGGTGGAGCCGGCCCCGCCGCGCCAGCCCGCGCTCGTGGAGGTCTAGCATGCCACGCATGGGTGAGGACCTGCGGAAGTACCTTCGCGAGGAGATGATGCCGGGCGTCTGGTGCCCCGGCTGCGGCCACGGCAACGTCCTCCGCGGCATCGCCACCGCGCTGGACCGGCTGCATCGGAACCTGGACCAGGTGGTGTGTGTCGGCGGCATCGGCTGCGCCGGCCGCTCGCCGTTTTATCTCAACACTTCGGCGATGCACACCACCCACGGCCGGGCACTCGCCTTTGCCACCGGGCTCAAGACCGCCCGACCGGAGCTCACCGTGCTGGTCACCATGGGCGACGGCGATGCCGCCGCGATCGGCGGCAATCACTTCATCCACGCCTGCCGCCGGAACCTCGACCTCACCGCCATCATCTACAACAACGGCACCTACGGCATGACCGGCGGCCAGCAGGCGCCCACGACCCCCACCGGCATGCGCTCCACCACCTCGCCGCTCGGCAGCATCGAGCCGCCGTTTGATATCTGCGAGCTGGCCCGCGCCGCGGGTGCCACCTACGTCGCCCGCACCACCACCTTCGATTTCGAGGAGCTGCCGCAGTACATCGCGGAGGCAATCGCTCACCCCGGCTTCGCGGTGGTAGAGGTGCTCTCCCAGTGCCCCACCTACTTCGGCCGCCTCAACCACCTCGGTGATCCCGCCACGATGCTGGATTACGAGCGCGATCTCACCTTCCCGATGGAGCCGATGACCCGCGAGCAGGTGGCGGGCAAGCTGCCGGTGGGGCGGTTCCGGCGGGAGGTGCGGCCCGAGTACACCCGGCGCTACGCCGAGCTGTGCGATCGCGCCGCGGCCGCGGGGAGCCGGGAGAGCCAGGGGGAGGAAGAGCCGGTCGTCACTCGCGAGCTGCCGCTCCCGCGGGATCCCTACGAGGTGCGCTTCTCGGGCGAGGGAGGGCAGGGGATTATCCTCGCCGGCGTGCTGCTCGCCGATGCCGCCGGCTCCGAAGGCCGACAGGTGGTGCACACCCAGAGCTACGGCCCCGAGGCCCGGGGCGGCGCCTGCAAGTCGGAAGTGGTGCTCTCCACCCGGGAGATCGCCTTCCCCGAGGTCGAGCTGCCGGACGCGGTGGTCTGCCTCTCACCCGAAGCGATGCGGACGTATAGCGCCGTCCGGCCGGGTGGCCTCCGGATCGTGGATGAGCGCGCCTTGCTCGGCGACCCGCGGCAGGAGCAGGACGTCGTGCTGCCGCTGATCCAGGCCGCTATCGAGGCCGGTGGCGAGCTGGCGGTGAACGTCGTGACCCTTGGCGCGCTGGCCGGACTCACCGGCATCGCGTCACCCGTGGCGCTCCGCGCGGCGATCCGCCGCCGGATGAAGGCGGAGCTGATTCCGCTCAACGAGCGGGCGCTCGAGGCGGGTCTTCTG
>JBGPJS010000069.1:0-11919 GCA_041485505.1 Gemmatimonadota bacterium
GACGCCTCTCGGGGCTTCCTGGGAGGCCACGGCATCGTCGGCGGGCACATTCCGCTCACCGCCGGAATGGCCTTTGCCATCAAGTACAAGGGCGGCGACGGGGTCGCGGTCTGCTACTTCGGTGAAGCGGCCGCCAACAACGGCGCCTTTCACGAGGCGCTGAACATGGCCGGCCTCTGGAAACTGCCCGCCATCTTCATCTGCGAGAACAACCGGTACGGCATGGGCACGGCACTCGACCGGGCCAGCGCTACCTACAACATCTCCGAGCGGGGTTCGGCCTACGACATGACGCGGGAAATCGTCGACGGCCAGGACCTCCTCGAGGTCATGGCCGCCATGGACCGCGCGGTGGTGCGGGCGCGGAAGCCCTCCGCCCCCACCCTGCTGGAGATCCGGACCTACCGCTTCATGGGTCACTCGATGTCCGACCCGATCCACGGCCACTACCGCACCAAGGAAGAGGTCGAGGCCCACCGCAAGCGGGATCCCATCATCCTCTGGTCCGAGAAGCTGATCGCGGAGGGGCTGATCGATGAGACCGGTGTCAAGGCGATGGACGCTGAGGTGATGGCGGAGGTCGAGGACGCGTACCAGTTCGCGGACCAGTCGGCCGAGCCGGATCTGGCCGAGCTGTACAGTGATGTGTACGCCCCGACTTCAGTAAACGGCTAACCGTAAACAGTGAACAGGGGCGCTATGACAGAACTTCCAGAGAGAGACCCGGAGTTCCGTCGGGCGACGCCTGTTCACTGTTCACTGTTCACTGTTCACGAGGCAGGATGACGACCCTCACCTATCGGGACGCGTTGAACCAGGCCCTCCGCGAGGAGATGCGGCGAGATCCGAACGTCTTCCTGATGGGGGAAGAGGTCGGGGTGTATCAGGGTGCCTACAAAGTGAGCCGCGGTCTGCTCGAGGAGTTCGGGCCCACGCGGGTGGTGGACACCCCGATTACCGAGCTGGGCTTCGGTGGCGTGGGCGTCGGCGCCGCCATGGTGGGTCTCCGGCCGATCATCGAGTTCATGACCTGGAACTTCGCGCTGCTGGCGATCGACCAGATCATCAACGCCGCAGCCAAGATGCGCTACATGTCCGGCGGGCAGGTGGGAGTGCCGATCGTCTTTCGCGGCCCCGGGGGGTCCGCGCTGCAACTCGCCGCCCAGCACTCCCAGGCCTTCGAGAGTCTCTACGCCCACATTCCGGGACTCAAGGTGGTGGCGCCCGCCACTCCGGCTGACGCGAAGGGGCTGCTCAAGACCGCCATCCGGGACAATGATCCGGTGATTTTCATCGAAGGGGAGATGCTGTACAACACCAAGGGTGAGGTCCCCGAAGAGGAGTACACGACCCCTCTGGGTCTGGCCGACATCAAGCGATCGGGTGACCACGTCACCCTCATCTGCCATTCCAAGACAGTCTCGGTGGCACTCAAGGCCGCAGAGCAGCTGGCCGAGGAACAGATTCAGGCAGAGGTGGTCGACCTGCGCAGCATTCGGCCGCTGGACGAAGGCACCATACTCCAATCGGTTGGTAAGACCCACCGCTGCGTGGTGGTCGAGGAGGGATGGCCCTTCGCGGGGGTGGGGGCGCAGGTCGTGGACACCATCCAGCGGGAGGCCTTCGACGCGCTCGACGCGCCGGTGCTCCGGGTGACCGGCGCCGACGTACCGATGCCGTACAACAAGCACCTGGAAAAGGCGGCGAAGGCGGACCCGGGGAAAGTAGTCGCGGCGGTGAGGAAGGTGTTGTATCTGGAGTAGCCGTGAGCCATTGGCCGTTAGTCGTTAGCAGCGGCGACGACCAATCACGCTTTCGGCGAAGGCCCCTCGTTCCGTGAAATGACCAACGGCTAAAGGCTAACGGCTAATGGCTACCAAAGTCTTGATGGAGGCGCTCTCTCCTACCATGGAAGAGGGTCGCCTCGTCGAGTGGAAGAAGCAGGAGGGGGAGAAGGTCGCCGCGGGCGACGTGCTCGCCGAGGTCGAGACTGATAAGGCCATCATGGACCTGATCGCCCGGGCGTCGGGGACCTTGCTCAAGCAGGTGGCGGCGGCGGGCACGACGCTGCCGGTGTCGTCGCTGGTGGGGGTGATCGGGGAGGTGGGGGAAGATCTGTCAGTGATCGTTGGAGGCGGGCCGGCGGGCCGGCGGGCCGGCGGGCAGACCGCCACCAACCAGCCCCCAGCACCGAATCCCCACTCGGCACCCCCGCCGGCCGCCACCACTCCATCACGGGCGCTCACTGCGGCGCCCCCACCTGGGCCTGTTGCCGGCAGAATCAAAGCCTCGCCGCTCGCCAAGAGGATTGCGGCCGACCGTGGGTTGGATCTCGGAGGGGTTCACGGAACCGGTCCCGACGGGCGCATTGTTCAGCGCGATGTGGAGTCGGCACCGGTTTCGGCCCGAGTGACGCCCGGCACCCCACTGCCCGCCCGCCCGCCTGCCCGCCTGCCCGGCGGGACGCCCTTCACCGACACCCCCCTCACCCAGATCCGCAAGACGATCGCCAAGCGGCTGGCGCAGTCGATCGGTCCGGTGCCGACCTTCTACCTCACCGCTGAAGTGGACATGGAGCGAACCTGGGAGGCCCGGGAAGACCTGAACGGGGCGGACCGCCGGACCGCCGGGCCGCCGGACCGCCCGAAAATCTCTTTCAACGATATCATCATCAAGGCGACGGCGATCGCCCTGCGACAGCATCCCGCCTGCAACGCCTGGTGGCAGGACGATTTCATCCGCTACTGGAACGAGGTGCACGTCAGCATGGCGGTCGCGGTAGAGGACGGGCTCATCACGCCGATCATCCGTCACGCCGACCAGAAGTCGCTGCGGGAGATCTCGGCCGAATCACACGACCTGGCCGCGCGGGCCCGGGAGCGCCGGCTCAAGCCCGAGGAATACACCGGTGGGACCTTCTCGGTCTCCAACCTGGGCATGTTCGACATCGACCAGTTCACCGCGGTCATCAATCCGCCCGAGGCGGGGATTCTCGCCATCGGGGCCATCACCGCAAAGGCGGTAGTGACCGGCCAGGCGGTCATGGTGCGCCGGCGCATGCGGGTGACAATGTCCTGCGACCACCGGGTGATCGACGGGACGACCGGGGCCGGGTTCCTGAAAACATTCAAGACCCTACTGGAGAATCCGTTGGCGATGGTGTGGTAGACCCGTAAGAGGTAAGCAGTGAGCGGTGAGCGGGCCCAGCCCCACCGGCTCCCTGTTTACTGCTCACTGTTCACGCAATTGGAGAGATCTCAGTGGCTACCTTCGACGTTATCATCCTCGGCGGCGGACCCGCGGGCTATGTCTGCGCCATTCGCTCCGCCCAACTCGGCATGAGCACAGCGGTGGTCGAGCGGGACAAGCTTGGAGGGGTGTGCGTCAACATCGGGTGCATCCCCACCAAGGCCCTGCTGCACAGCGCGTACGTGGCCAATCTCATCGCCCATGACGCGAAGGACCTGGGGCTCGAGACCGGGGCGCTCAAGACCGACTACGGCGTCGCGATGCGTCGCTCCCGCAAGATTGCCGAGCAGAACTCGAGAGGAGTCGAGTTCCTGATGAAGAAGCACAAGGTCACGGTGCTCAAGGGCGACGGGGTGCTGCAGCCCGGGCGAAAGGTGAAGGTGGGCGTCGAGGTGCACGAGGCGAAGAAGGCCGTGGTGATCGCCACCGGCTCCCGGGTCAAGGGGATCCCCCAGATCGGGCTCGAGATCAACAAGACCACGGTGATCAGCTCCGACGAGGCCCTGTTTCTGGAGAAAGCACCGGCGTCGATCGCCATCGTGGGCGCGGGTGCGGTGGGGTGCGAGTTCGCCGATGTCTTCAATGCCTTCGGCAGCAAGGTGACACTCATCGAGGCGCTGCCACGGATCCTCCCGCTCGAAGATGCCGAATCGTCCGACGCCATCGCCAAGGCGTTCAAGAAGCGACAAATCGACTGTTGCCCCGGCGCCAAGGTGACCAAGGCCACGGTAGGCCCGGCCAAGGTGACATTGACGATCGAAGTCGGCGGCAAGCCCGAGACCATCGAAGCGGAAAAGGTGCTGATGGCCGCGGGCCGGGCGGTCAACACCGAGGACATGGGGTTCAAAGAGGCCGGCGTGCAGCTGACTGAGCGGGGGTTCGTGAAGATCAATCCCGCGACGCTGGAGACCACCGCCCCCGGGGTCTACTGCATCGGGGACGTCGCCGGCCCACCTATGCTGGCGCACAAGGGAAGCCGGGAGGGAGTGGTCGCGGCGGAGATAGTCGCGGGTCACAAGACGCATCCGATCCGATATGACAACGTCCCGAGTGTAACCTACTGCCACCCCGAAGTGGCGAGCATCGGGCTCACCGAGGACCAATGCAAGGAGAAGAAGCTGGATTACCAGGTGGGGCGCTTCCCGTTCAGCGCCAACGGGCGGGCCCGGACGGCCGGCGAGACCGACGGGTTCGTCAAGGTCATCCGGGACAAGAAATACGGCGAACTCCTCGGCGCCCACATCGTGGGCGCCCACGCGTCGGAGATCATCCACGAGCTCGCGGTGGCGCGGGAAAACGAGTACACCGTGGAGGAGGTGGATCTGGCGATCCACGCCCACCCGACGCTGTCAGAGGCGATCGCGGAAGCGTGTCTCGACTCCATGGGTAGGGTCATGCATATCTGAATGGATTTGGGATTCGGGAGTCAGGATTCGGGAGACCCCGATCCCACCCCTGACTCCTGAATCCCGAACCCTCGATCCCATGAACATCTCCCCCCCCGGCCACCTCCCCGGCGATCCCGACGCGCCGCAGCAGGATCATCTCGGCCTCGCCGTCGCCAGCGTGGTGTTCGGGGTCCTGCTGGGCACGGCCGTCATTGCGGTATCCCTCTGGGGGGTGCGGACCCTGCAGGCGAGCCGGCCTACGGCCACCGCGCCGGATCCGTCGGGCGCACCGGTCATCCTGCTGCTGGCTGGGACCCTGGGAGGGACCTTCCTCGCGACCGCGGCCGCATGGACTCTGATGTCGCCGGTCGGGTCGCTCTATCGTCGGGGGGGCCTGGCCATGGTCAGCGGATTCGCGTCGCTGGTCCTGGCTCTCCTGGCCATGCCGCTCGATGGTTTTTTCGGACGGACCGGACTTCTGGCCTACGCGGTGGTTTGTGCGCTCGGGTGCCTGGCCCTCTCCCGCAAGGCGTTTCGTCCCCCCGACGTCCCGTGACGCCTCCCTTGCTGGTCGTTGACCTCGGCCACCGGCCCTACGCCGAGGTCCTGGAACTCCAGCGTGTACTCTGCCGCCGACGGATCGCGGGAAGGATCACCAACGACCTGCTGCTCCTGGTCGAACATGAACCTGTCATCACCCTCGGCCGGGGAACCAAACTCGAGAATCTCCGGTTCTCTCCGGCAGAGCTCGAGCGCCGAGGGGTGGCAGTCTACGAGGTGGAGCGCGGTGGAGATGTCACCTACCACGGTCCCGGTCAGCTGGTGGGCTATCCCATCCTCAACCTCTCGGACCACCGCGAGGACCTTCATTGGTATCTGCGCCAACTCGAGGCGGCGCTGATCGCCGGCCTCGGAGAGCTCGGCCTCACAGCGGAGCGCAATCCGGGGTTGACCGGAGTCTGGACGGGGGGACGAAAGATCGCGAGCATCGGGATTCATGTTCGGCAGTGGGTCACCTTTCACGGATTCGCCCTCAACGTGGCCAACGACCTCACCCCGTTCGACCTCATCGTCCCTTGCGGGATTCCCGGGGTCACGATGACATCGGTGGAAGGGGAACTGGGCCGGACCGGCCTCTGGGGACGGACACGTGAGGCGGTGGTGGGGGCGATGGGTGCGGCTTTCACCCGATGCCCCGCGTCGGGACAGGTCGAGGAACTTCTCGGTGGAACTCCTGAGCAACCGGCGGCGTTATAGCCCGGGCAGCAGGACCGTCCCACTCCACTAGCCTTTGAGACCAGATGCCGCTCCGTATCGACGCCAGACCCACCGACCGCCCGCGGCTACCGCCCGGCCAGATCGTGACTCAGAAGTGGCCGGTGCTTCACTACGGTACCGTCCCCAAGGTTGACCCCGCGGCCTGGACATTCGAAGTGTCCGGTGCGGTAGCGCATCCCTTCACGCTCGACTGGGCCGAGCTTCAGTCCCTGCCGCTCCAGGAAACGATGTGCGACATCCACTGCGTAACCCGGTGGAGTCGCTACGACAACGTTTTCGAGGGCATTCCCTTGCGGCCACTGCTGGAACGAGCCGGGGTAAAGCCGGACACGCGTTACGTCCTGGTGCATGCCGAACAGGGCTTCACCACCAATGTCCCGATGGAGGACTTCGCCCGGGACGCGAACATGCTGGCGCTGAGGCACAACGGGCGAGATCTCGATCCCGAGCACGGCGGCCCGGTCCGGCTGCTGATTCCCCACCTCTACTTCTGGAAGAGTGCCAAGTGGGTCCGGGGGTTGGAATTCATGGAAGAGGACTATCCCGGATTCTGGGAGCAGAATGGCTACCACATGCGGGGTGAGCCCTGGGCGGAGGAGCGATACGGGCGGCCGGACCATGCGCGGATGCGAAGAGGGCCGCGGAAGTAGGGCGGCCGGGGCGGACCCGGGGGTCAGGGCGGGGTAGATCGGCGTAGGTGGAGGGGGCCCAGCCGCAAATCCTGGCCCTCTTGACCTTTCCGCTCCGCCTTTTAAGCCCTGAGCGCCGAGTCCGGCCACCCCCGTTGCGCTCCAGCCACCGCCGCGCCATTCTCAGTACCATGCCTGAAACCGCGGACCCTAAGGCCCTCGAGGCCCAAGCCGAGCAGCGGGTGGCCGATATCCTTCGGGCGGCCTCGAGCTGGGCTCGTGAGGCGCCTTCGGCCCTCCAGCCCGGGGTCCGCGCGGTTTGTATCCGGTTAGGGGAAATGGTGGCTGACCAGCGTAACTACCTGGCACCGCTTCCGGAACCGCAAGAGACGGAGCGCCGCACGGTGCTGGGCCTGGTCGCGGAGCGGCTGGCCGCCAAGGCGGTCAGTACCGGTGTGGAAAAGGAGCTTCAGGCGCTGACCGAGATGGAGCTCAAGTCGACCGGGTCCTGGGCCCTCATCCCCTCCGCTCAGGCCGAATGGATCACCACCGCAATCCGCTTCCTGGACACCTGCGCCGCCCGGCTCAAACCGGAGGAGCGTCCCGATTCCTACTGGTCGGAGGACGTCGTGGCGGGGATCATCGCCTCGGTTCGCGCGGTTATTGGAGTTGATGAACTGCACGCCCGCACCGAGGCGCGGTATTCCGGCGGGTCGAAACCGGTACGGGAGGAGGAGGAAGCGTAAGCAGTAAGCAGTAAGCAGTAAGCAGGGGTTCCGATGTGATGCGCCCCTCCATGCCCAAAGGCATCGGAGGGGCTTCTGTCTGTGGAGCGCGCTGCTCACTGCTTACTGCTTACTGCTCACTTTGTCTGGGCCAACAGCTCGAAGAATCGCCCGAAGACCCTGATCCCATCCCACAACTGGAGGAGATCCAGCTTTTCGTTGGGCGAGTGCAGGCCGTCGTCGGGAAGGCCGATGCCCGTGAGCAGCACCGGGGCTCCGGCAAGACCGAGTTGCGGCACGATCGGAATGGAACCGCCGGCCCGGACCCGCACCGCCTTCCGGCCGATCACCTCCTGAAACGCCTGGTCGAGGACCGCGAACGCGGGGTGATCCACGTTCACCTGAACCGGATCGCCGCCGTGAAGCAGCTTCACTTCGACCTCGGCCCATTGAGGGGCGAGTGCCTTGACGGTGCGCGTGAGCTGCCGGAACACCCAGTCCAGGGAAAGACCCGGCACCAGCCGGAGGCTTACCTTGGCGGTGGCCTGCGCGGGGATGACGGTCTTGGCCCCATCACCGACGAATCCCCCCTTGATGCCGTGCACCTCGAAGGTGGGAAGGGCCCAGGTCCGTTCGAAGACGGAATGCTTGCGCAGGCCGGTGAGCGCCTTGCCAGTCACTTCCTCCTCCAGAAACCGCTTCTTCTTGAAGGGCAGACTCTTCCACGCCTTGAGCTCCGCCTTGGTCGGGGGCACCACGTTCTTGTAGAGCTTGGGAATCTTGATCCGGCCTTCGGCGTCCTTGAGGTCCGTGAGCAGGCGGGCGAGCGTCTCCAGCGCGTTGGGCGCCACGCCGCCATAGCTGCCGGAATGCAGGTCCCGTTGCAGAGTCCGGACCGTGATCTCGGCGTAGCACATGCCGCGCAGTGCAGTGTAGACGGCCGGCCAACCCGGGGCGTAGTACGACATGTCGCAGACCAGCGCCGCCTCCGCGCGGGTACGCTCGGGCTCCCGGGTGAGCAGCTCGTAGATCACCTCGCCGCCGCATTCCTCTTCTCCTTCGAAAATGAATCGCAGGTTGAGCGGCGGCTTGCCATCAGCGTCCCGCACCGATTCGAAGGCCTTGAGCAAACAGAAGACCTGCCCCTTGTCGTCGGCCGCGCCGCGGGCAAAGAGCTTGCCGTCCCGGACCGTCGGAGTGAACGGCGGGGAGAGCCATTCATCGAGGGGATCGGGCGGCTGGACGTCATAGTGACCATAGATCAAGAGGGTCGGTCGTCCGGGAACTTCGGGACCCTCCCCCCATACGACGGGATGGCCCTTCCCCTCGATCAGCGTAGCGACCGGGCACCCCAGGCCACGCAGCTGACCCAGCAGCCACTCGGCGGCCTTGCGGCAGTCGGCGGCGTGGGCCGGGAGGGTGCTGACGCTGGGAATGGCGAGAAATTCGTTGAGTTCACGGAGGAGACGGTCCTGCTCGGGGGAGGAGGTAGTCATAGGGAGGTAAGCTACAGTCTCAAGAGACCGGTCGCACCCCCCTAGCGGAGCGCCGCCCGACGGATAAGTTGGCGGCATGTTCACCACCGGTCAGTTCCGGATCTTCGCCACCGAACCGGGCGAGCGCGCCCTCGCAGTGCCCCGACACCTGCTGCAGGAGGGTCGGGACGAAGCGGCGGAAGACGGGTACCGCACCCTGATCGCTATGCAGCCCGATCTGAAGCTGGCCTGGGCGGAATATTTCGAGCTGCTCCGGATCGCCCGCCGCTTCGAGGAAGCGCTGGCGCTGGCGGCGCGCGCGGAGGCGCAGTTCGGAGAAGATGCGCTGCCGGTGGCCCTCAAGGGTGCCGCCCTCGTGGAGCTGGGCCGCTACCGCGAAGGGCTCACCGCTTTGGAGGCGGCGGCGCAGATGGACCCGGACCTGGCCATGGTGTGGCACGAGGCGGGCTACGCCGCCTACCGGTTGGGCGAGTTCCCCCGCGCCCTGCTGGCCCTGGACCGCGCCTTTGCCCTGGAGCCCCACAGCGGCACCCTCCATCTCCGGGGCAAGATTCTCCGCCAGGCCGGTCGCTATACTGCGGCCGAGGTGGCGTTCGAAGGTGCCGCCCAGTCGGCGGAGTTCGCGGTGCAGCGGATCGAGGCGGAGCGCCAGATCGGAATCACCCGACGCTACGCGGCCTTCCCGGGCCGCCGCCCCGAAACGCTTCCCGACAGCCGCCGGTGGTTCGCCGAGACCGGGGCCGTACTCCTTACCGCCTCGGGCGAGGGCCCGCCCCCCACCGACGAGAACCTCCTCAAGGCCTTCGCGGAGCTGGCCCGCTCGGAGGAGTGGCGGTTCACCTCCCTAGTACGGACCGACAGCTGGATCGGCTGGAGTCAACTGGCGTCGGATCTGGGCCTGGGAATCGTGGACGACCTCGACGCAGCCGATGGCGCGATCCCGCTCATCGTGGCCCGGCGTCCCCATCCCTCCCAGGTCCTCTGGAGCCGGGGGGAGCGAGAGGTCGCGGTCTTCGAGCACGGATTGACGTTCGTGCTCGAACAACCGCTCGAGGTACCGACCGCCGACGTGATCGCAACTCTCGAAGGCCACCGGAGCACCCAGCTGGATCTCGGAGCAGCGACCGAAGCGGTGCAGCATCCGGAGAGCCGGCTGAGGGGGAGGAGGCTTCGGACCTCCGTCTGATTCTCGCCGCCGATGAACGCAGGTGAACGCAGGCACGGGCCGCTCGGCTCTACCCCGCTGCGTTGATCTGCGCTTTTTCTGCGACCCATCCTGATACCGGAATTCGGGCCCGTGACCACGTTGGAAGCGATCCAGGGTGACATCACCCGCCAGGCGGTGGGTGCCATTGTCAACGCCGCCAACGCGAGCCTGCTCGGCGGCGGCGGGGTCGACGGCGCGATCCACCGCGCCGCGGGGCCGCGACTCCTCGCGGAATGTCGGCGCGCGGGCGGCTGTCCCACTGGAGAGGCGCGGATCACCCTCGGCTACCTTCTACCCGCCCGGCACGTGATCCATACCGTCGGTCCGGTGTGGCAGGGCGGCACTCGCGGTGAGCCGGAGTTGCTCCGCGCCTGCTATGTGAGCGCGCTGGCACTGGCCATCCGCTACGGGCTTCGCTCAGTGGCGTTCCCCTGCATCAGCACGGGGCTATACGGTTACCCCATCGGCCCGGCGGCGGAGGTGGCGGTCGGAGCGGTGCGGGAGTCTCTCGCCACGCCTTCGTCATTGGAGCTGGTACGGTTTGTCTGCTTCAGCACCGGGGATCTGGCAGTGTATGAACGTTTGTTGGCCGTTAGCCGTTAGCGTTAGTCGTTAGCCATTGGCCGTTAGCCGTTAGCCGTTAGCAATGGGCCATAAGCCGTAGGCTATAGGCCCGGAGCCCACAGCCCACAGCTCTAATGGCCAAGGAACTAACGGCTAACGACTAACGGCTAGTGGCTGAGCACCCCATCAACCCACTCCACCGACTCCCGATAGAGGTCCGGCAGCCGGGCCTCACCGAGACCGCACGCGCCGGCCAGCGCTGGGATCCGGTCCCAATCCCCCCGGTCGTAGGATATCGCCAGTTCGAGGGCCTCCCGAAGCCGGGTCCGCTCTCCCAGCAGGGTGGTCTTGATCTCGTCGGACACGGACAGCCCGCGCAGAACCTCGACCAGCGGCCGGTCGAGCAGGGCATCCACGGCCGAGAGCAGACCGGCCAGGAACAGATCGGCCTCCCGTTCAAAGAGGGAGCCGGCCGCGCCGATCCGCTCGCAGAACTGGGCGCGAATGAGCGAGGTGACGATCAGCTCGGGGGGCTTCTCCTCACCGAGCATGGTGAGGGCGACGAGGGAGGCCCATTTCTTCATCGGTCGTTCACCCAGGATGCGTAGCGCCTGCTCGATCGTGCTGATGTCGTGTCGCCAGCCGAATCCCGCCGAGTTGAGGTAGCGGAGCAGTTTGACCGAGAGCGATACCTCGCTCTTGATGACCCGCTCCAGGCGGCCGAAATCCAACTCAGGACGGTGGAGCTCCTGCACGAAGCGCAGAAGATTGTGTTGGTGGGCCGGGACGTCGTGTCCGGTCACCATTTCGGGGCGGCAAAAGAAGTAGCCCTGGAAATAATGGTAGCCCAGCTCGAGCGCCTGGTCGAACTCCTCGTGGGTCTCCACCTTTTCGGCCAGCATCCGGATGCCACGGGGCGTGAATCGGGCGACTAGCGCTCCCCGCTCGGCATCGCCGGTGGCCAGGAAATCCACCTTGACATAGTCCGCCAGCTCCAGGAGCGGCTCGAACTCCGGCCGGTCCTCGAAGTCATCCAAGGCAATCCGGTACCCGGCGGCCTTGCAGGCCCGGCAGGCCGCCACCACCTCCTCGTCCGGGACGATGGTCTCCAGCACCTCGATGACCGCCGTCCCCGACGGAAGCACCGTGTAGAGCTCCTGGACCAGCACACTGCGGGAAACATTAAAGAACGCGTCCTTGTCCCCCACCAGTCCACCCAGGCCAAGCCCAAGGAGGGTGGTGTTCATCATTTCGATGGAGGCTCGGTCGGGGTCGGGATGGGAAAAGGCGTTCACCGCGCTGGAGCGGAAAAGTAGCTCATACGCGACGACCCGCTTCTTCCGGTCAAAGATCGGCTGGCGTGCGACAAAGAGGGGTACAGAC
>JBGPJS010000070.1:0-11909 GCA_041485505.1 Gemmatimonadota bacterium
CGGAAGATGGCTGCCCATTCCCCTGCCTACCGATTACGGCTCACCGGTCGCTGACGTGCGCGTCCTCGGCATCGAGACCTCTTGCGACGAGACCTCTGCGGCCGTCCTCACCCTCACCGACGGAGCTCCGCAGCTGGGGAGCCTGGTGATTCTCTCCCAGGACATCCACGCGGTCTTCGGGGGCGTGGTGCCCGAGCTGGCAAGCCGGGCCCACCTCAGGACCCTCGGGTCGGTGATCGATCGCGCGCTTGAACAGGCGGGAACCCGGTTCGAGGACATCGATGGAATCGCGATAACTGCGGGGCCTGGGCTGGTGGGTGCGCTCCTCGTCGGCGTGATGTACGGCAAGTCCCTGGCGTTGAGCCTGGGTCGGCCCCTGCTCGGCGTGCACCATCTGGAGGGCCACCTCTTCGCTCCGACAATCGAGGATCCAGAATTCCGCCCCCCCTTCGTCGGATTGCTGGTCAGCGGCGGTCACACCATGCTGCTCGACGTCCCGGCGTGGGGCGAGTACCGGCTGTTGGGCCAGACCCGCGATGACGCCGCCGGGGAGGCCTTCGACAAGGTGGCGACCCTGCTGCAGCTCGGATATCCTGGAGGACCCGCCATCGAGCGGCTGGCCGCCGAGGGTCGCCCCGACCGGTATGATTTCCCCCGCCCCATGCTGGGGGAGGTCGAGCGCGAAGGCCCGGCGCGCTATGAGTTTTCGTTCAGCGGGCTCAAGACAGCGGTCCTCAGGGCCGTTCGCGGCGCTCCCGACCTCGACCGCCAGCGGGCCGACCTCGCAAGGGGGTTTCAGGATGCCGTTCTCGATGTGCTGGTCGGAAAAACTGCGCACGCGCTTGAGGCGCTGGGCTACCCCACTGTCATGGTAGGCGGCGGGGTGGCCTGCAACCAGGCCCTGATCGCCCGGATGCGCGATCGGATTGGCAGCGGGGCCCGGGTGGTCGCGGCCTCCAATCGGCTCAACACCGATAACGCAGCGATGATTGCTGCCGCCGGCGCCTGGCGTCTTTCGCGCGGCGAACAGAGCGGCCTCGATCTCGAGCCCCGGGCGGATCTGCCCTTCCCCGGGTTGACCTTGGCCAACCACCGAGTGACCTCCCTTCGCTCCGCTCAGGGAAAGCCCTGAAGAGCGCCACCACAGAGAAACCTTCATGACCATCTATCCCTTCATCCTCCGATTCCCCTTCCCCGTCCTGGGCAGCCTAGAGATCACTGGCTACGGGATCATGATGATGGTGGGGTTCCTGACCGGAGGCTGGTTGATCACCCTCGAGTTGCGCCGCCGAGGACTGGTGGAGGAGTACGCGGCGGACATGACGGTCGCCGCAGTCATCGGTGGCATCATCGGCGCCAAGCTCTGGTACGTCGCATTGACCCACGACCTGGGGGCCTTGCTGTCCAGGGGTGGGCTGGTCTGGTACGGAGGGTTTCTTGGAGGTGCGGCCGCAGTGCTGCTCAACGGATGGCGGCTGCGGATCCCTGCCCTCTGGACCTGCCAGATCGCCGCGCCCGCCCTGGCGGCCGCGTACGCCTTGGGCCGCGTTGGATGCTTCATCGTGAACGATGACTATGGCCGCCCCACCAACCTGCCCTGGGGAGTGAAATTCCCCCAGGGTCTCCCCCCTTCCACCGCGGCCAACATGACTCAGCTCTTCGGCATTCCGGTCGCGCCCGGCACCGATCCCAACATGGTACTGGCCGTCCACCCGACCCAGCTCTACGAGGTCGCCGCGATGCTGCTGGTCTTCGGCATCCTTTGGCAACTCCGGACCCGCCGGGCCGGGACCGGCTGGCTTTTCGGTGTCTACCTTATCTTGGCGGGCACCGAGCGTTTCCTGGTAGAGATCGTCCGGGCCAAGGATGACCGGTTGTTCGGCCCATTCACGGTAGCCCAACTGGTCAGCATCATTCTCGTGCTGATCGGCGTGGTGCTCTACGTGAGGCTCAAGAACGGCGCAGAATCAGCGCCAGGGGATTACCTGACAGGTGGAAAAGGGAAGCCATCAACCCGGAACAATTGACCTACCCGGCAAGTACAGCCGGAAGAAACCTCCGGTTCACGGAAGTTTTTGCCGAGCTGATGGAGATAGGATTTTCTGTAAGCAATTATAACACAACAAGATAGACAATATGTGATCTATGGCACACCTCCTGCTACTTCACGGTACCGAACTAGGGGACGAGAAACCAGGTCCCCATCGGAAAAGTGGCAGGTCGAAGAAGAGTGGAGCGAACATTCCGTTCGTCTCCGACCACAACTCAGGGGGCGATCTGCCACCTCCCAAACCGAACGGCCCGTCGAAAGTACCGACGGGCCGTTCGTCTCGTCTGGTCCTCCCCTATGACGGCGATCAAATGCTGGAACCCGAGGGACGGGGAGGCTGGTTAGGCGCCTTTGCCCATCGAATCGTCTCGGCTCCAAAAGAGCCGGAACGGAGGCGGGTTCAACCCCACGATTGGGAGTAAGGAACGTTCGTCACCCTGTCACCTCTTACTGCTGGGGGTGCGGGGCACAGTAAGTTTTCGCTTCAACCGCTCAACCTCCGCCCGAAGTTCCGCCAGGTCAGCATCCATCCGATCCAGTGAACGAAACAGGTCGAGATCACCGGAAACCGCCGCGGACGGCTCCACCCCAGGCCCGGCCGAATCGGACGGCTCGGGAACCATCTCGGAGGTGACCTTCAGCCTCCGGGGCTCGATCAGGAAAGTCCACACCAGAGCGACGCTGAGCAGCAATACGAGCAGCCCCTGCAGCGCCAGCGACTCGACGGTCGGGTAGACCCCGAGGGCCGCCACCCGAGGTGCCCAGTCCACGATTGTGGTGGAGACCAGCCCGCCCTCCTGCAGCTCCGCGATCCCTTTGCCGGCGAAGACGAAGGCCATGTAATAGAGGAAGGCGCTGGTCAGACCGAAAAACGGCTTGAGTGGAAGGCGTACGCCGAATCGGTTGATAGCCAGGTAGACCACGGCCAGCACCACCGAGCCTGCGAGGAACCCGGCCAACACCGGCATGACGGTCGAACCACTCCCCCCTGCCACAAAGAGCGCCTTGTAGAAGAGCACGGTTTCAAATCCTTCGCGGTAGACCGCCAGGAAGGCCACCGACGCGAGAGCCAATGCGGAACCACTGGAGAGCGCGTCCTGGACCTTTCCTTTCACGAAGCGGTTCCACTTGGCTACCTCCATCTTCGAGAGCAGCCAGTAGCTCACGTAGAACAGCATCGCGGTGGCCACCATCATGGTGATCCCCTCGAGCGCCTCCTGATGGGCAGGCGTGATCTGAAAAAGGGTCTCCAGCAGCGCCGCGGTGAGGAGGCTGGCAGCAATGGCGGCACCGACACCCAGATTGATGTCGCGTCGGCGCTGGGCGGCCCCGGTCTTGACGAGGAAGGCCATCAGCGCGCCAATCACCAGAATCGCCTCGAGGCCCTCACGAAGCAGGATTACGAACGACTCCGCGAACAGATTGACGGGGGAGAACTGATCCGCCACGACACGCTCGGCGTTCTCCAGCCCCGCAGCCACCTTCGCATGAATGGCTCTCAGCTCGGCTGCGGTGGCGCCGCCGGCACCCCGGGTTCGGAACGCAGCGAATCCAGTCTCAAGATCAGAAGCAAGGGTGGGATTCCGGGCGCGTACCGAGCGCTCGACTTGTTCGAAAGTCATGTAGGAGTCGAAGGCCGCCCCGCTTGCCGCGGCAAATTGGCCCGCGCCGGCGAGCGCGAGCGCCGAATCGAGCTGCTGGCGCACTCGCGCGAAGATGGGGGCCGCGTCCGTCGCCGCGTCGCCAATGCTCTGGTAGCTCCGCACGGCTGCAAGTGCCGCACGGGCATCCGTTCTCGTCGAATCGGCGACAGGAGCCAGCGCTGCCAGGATCTGGGCATCCGACATCCGCGCGGTGGTGGCAAAAGCCCGGAGGGCCGGCGGTGGCTCGCCGCGGGGTGCCGGCAGCCGAAGCAGCGAGGAATAGACCGAGGCAGCCCACCGGTCCTCGATTGAGAGGCGGGCTTCGAAGGCGGGCATCGCGGTCCCCGCAACCCCGATGCTGATGCGGTGATAGAAATCCAGGGGCGAGCGATCGCGCAGCACCCGGGGGTCGGTGAGGTCGGCCGGAGGAGGCGTGAGGCCGGCGCCGGTGACGCCGTCCCCCCGTCCCAGGGTGCCATGGCAGTTCGCGCAGTTGGCTTGATAGATCTCCGCCCCTCGAGCCAACCGGGGCGTAGCAGCCGGGACTTCGTCCAGGGACACCCGGAGCCGATCCGCCAGCATAGCCGTGAGGCCCCGCACCCGGGCGTCGAGAGAATCGGGTTCGGCGTTGCCGTTAACCATCCGGAGCAGTCGGTCGATCTCCTCGGTCGAGACCCGCCCCACCTCGAGAGGAAGCAGCCCCGCCGTCCGTCGGGCCTCGGTCAGAAAGAGTCTGGCCTCGTCCACCTCTTCTTTCGAAACCACTCGTCCCCTCTGCACTCCGAGGCGATACTCCTGGGCGGCAAGCTCGGCGGTCGCGGCGAGACGACGCGCAAGGGGGGCCGGGTCATCGGCCCCTGGCTGCTGCGGTGGGGCGGTGATGGCCAGGAGGAGAGCAATCGTAGCGGCTCGGCCGATGAAAACCATTCTCAGTAAATTTTCACAAGGGTGCGGAAAAGTAGAGTCCGACGCTCGGATTTGGAAGTGCGAACCCCTCTCACCGATGGCGCGGGGTCCGGGGCGGCCAACGTGTCGGTGTCCCCCACCGCGTGCCCCTGAAGGACTAAGTTCCGGCATGCTCAGGGGCCTTCTTTCGGGAAGCCGGTACCTCATGCTCGCTGCGGTTCTCGCGATTCTCGACCGAGCCCTCCTGGGCTATGGGATCGCCATTGCGCTGGCAATCGTCCCGCTCACCTTTCTCCTCGGGCACCGGGGAGAACGGATCTCCCGCGAGAATACTGGATGACCCTCTCCGCCGCGGGAGCATGCACCACGGTTCCGGTGATCGATCCCGCCACCGGGGCGGTCTGGGAAGAGACCCCCCTCACTCCACCGGCGGAGGTACAGTCGATCGTCGAGCGCGCCCGCCGAGCCCAACCCACCTGGGCCTCGCGGCCCTATGCGGAGCGGCAAGCCGCAATCTCGCGCTTCTCTCGCCTGTTCTTTGCCCGCCGTCAGGAGATCGCGGCCCTGGTCAGTCGAGAGAATGGCAAGCCCCTGGCCGAGGCGCTGCTCATCGATGTCGCAGTCACCCTCGATCTGGTCAAGTACTATCTGCATCATGCCGGCCGCTTCCTCGCGCCACGCCCGGTCCGCCATGCGAACGTGGCCCTCTTTGGCAAGAGTGGGAAGATTTATCTGGAGCCGCTCGGCGTCATCGGCGTCATCGCACCGTGGAACTATCCCCTGCTCCTTCCCATGGGGGACATCGTCCCGGCGCTGCTGGCCGGCAATGCCGTAGTGTTCAAGCCGAGCGAGTTCACCAGCCGCATAGCGGTGCAGGTCGTGGATCTGCTGCACCAGGCAGGCGTTCCCGAGGACTGTTGCCGGGTCGTGGCCGGGTATGCCGAAACCGGCGTGGCCCTGGTCGACGCGGGCCCGGATAAGATCTTTTTCACTGGCAGTGTCGCCACGGGGCGAAAGGTGGCGGTCCAAGCCGCGGAACGGCTGATCCCGGTGAACCTGGAGCTGGGCGGCAGCGATCCCTGCATCGTGCTGGCGGACGCGGACCTGGATCGGGCGCTCAGCGGGGTGATCTGGGGCCGCTTCACCAACGGCGGACAGACTTGTGTCGCGGTCAAGCGCCTGATCGTTGAGGCCCCGGTGTATGCCGGCTTCCTGGAACGGCTGGTGGAACGAGTCCGCGCGCTGCGGATGGGACCCGGCCTCATGCCGGAGGTCGACATGGGGCCGATGATCCGTCCCTCCCAGCTGGCGCACCTGGAGGACCAACTCTCACGCGCGCTGGCGCATGGTGCCCGGGTGCTGACCGGGGGGCGGCGGCGGCCCGACCTCGGGCCGACCTTCTTTGAGCCCACGGTCGTGACGGACGTGGGGCCGGACTCGCCCCTCTGGCGGGAGGAGGTGTTCGGTCCGATCCTCCCGGTGGTCCGGGCCACGGATGCCGAGGACGCGGTCCGGCTCGCGAACAACAGCGACTTCGGGCTCGCGGCAAGCGTGTGGACCCGGGATCTGGCCCAGGGGCGCGACCTGGCGCGCCGAATCGAGGCGGGCGCCGTCATGGTCAACGACGCCGCGTCCTACGTCGGGGCGGTCGGTGCCCCGCATGGCGGAGTGAAGCTCTCCGGCCTGGGCCGCACCCACGGAGAGTTCGGGATCACGGAGGTGACCCGACCCAAGTATGTAGACATTGACCGACTCACCTGGCTCCACAAGCCGTGGTGGTTCGGATATACCCGCGAGAGCCTGGCGGGCCGGGATGCGTTTCTGCGGTTCAAGTTCGGGGGGACGCTGCTGGAGCGGCTGGGTGGAATCGCGGGAACGGTGCGACTGCTGTTCAATCGGAGGAAGATCTGACGAACTGCTAAGTGCTAAGTGCTAGGCGCGGCGGCGCTCTCCTATCGTGGTGAAGAGTTCGTGGTTCGTGGTCTCGGCACCCAGCACCTAGCCCTCCGCACTCAGCACCTGTCAGGTTGCGATCTCCACCGTCGCTTTGCGCTCCAACTTGCCCCATCCGATCACCCGTCCCCGAAGGGCCGCGAAGACCGACTTGACGACGACCCAGTACATCACCTGCCGGTAGACGAACCGCTGCAGCAGCACCAGCCAGGCCAGTCCCCGTTCCTCCCCCTTCTCCATGAACAGGGCGCTCACCGCGGCAAGCCAGTCCAGCACCAGGAAAATTGAATAGAAGAACAACACCTGTTCCAGGCTCTGGCGGGCGAACTCGGCGCCGTGTTCAATGCTGTTGAGGTAAACCGTGGCAAGCGACCAAAGAAACAGGAGATCCGCCACCGGAGAAACGAACGGGAAGAACAGCTGAAAGATCCAGATGTTCGGCATCCCGACAGTCCCCAGGGTACCGTAGCGGGGGCGGAGCAGCACGTCGCGGTGTTTCCAGACGCACTGCAGAGTCCCGAAACTCCAGCGGAAGCGTTGCCGGGCCAGGGTCCTCAGGGTATCGGGCGCCTCGGTATACGCGACCGCGTCGTCCGCATAGGCGATCCGCCAACCCCGCCGGAGCAGGGTCATGGTGAGATCCTGGTCCTCGGCCAGGGTCTCGTCGCTGAACCCACCGGCCTCGTGAACCAGCGCACGGCGCCAGGCGCCGACCGCGCCGGGGACCACGGTGATGCAATTGAGGAGCGCAAAGGCGCGGCGGTCGATGTTCTGGCTGGTGACGTATTCGATGGCCTGCCACCGCGTCACCAGGTTGATCCGGTTGCCAACCTTGGCATTGCCCGCGACGGCGCCCACGGTCGGGTCCGCCAGCGGGGCCACCAGGGCCGCGATGGTGCCCGGCAGGAAGACGGTGTCGGCGTCGAGTGCCACGATGATCTCGCCGGTCGCGTATTGCAGGCCGAAGTTGAGCGCACTCGACTTGCCGCCATTGGACTTCCGGAACACCCGCACGTCGCACCGTCCGCGGAAGGCCGCCTCCGCCACCAGATGGGTGCGGTCGGCGGAGCCGTCGTCCACGACCACAATCTCCATGTTCTCGTAATGCTGCTGCAGCAAGGACTCGACGGTCTGAACGATGACCTTCGCTTCGTTATAAGCCGGCACGACTACCGTGACACTGGGGTGAAAGCCGGTCGGCGCCCCCCGGCGCTGGTGGGCCCGCTGCCAGACTGCAAGGGTGAGGATGAAGAACAGGCGCGCGGCGCCGAGGCCGATCGCCACCAGGAACACCCCGCGCAGCAAGAGCTCCACCCCCCCCACCAGCGAGAATGAGGTGATCTCGATGAAGCGCTGGAGCCGGGTTCCTGGTGGCAGGGGCGCCATGGCCTGGTCGGTGGGAATGCCGGCCAGCGCACTCACCGTGACCAGAGTCTTGCCGCGGGCCTTCAATGAATCGATCAACGGCCCCAGCGCCGCGACCGTCTGGCTGCGCTCGCCACCGCCATCGTGGAGCAGGACGATGTTTCCGCGATCGAGCTGGTCGAGGGTGCGCCGAATGATCGAATCCGCCCCTGGGCGGGCCCAGTCGTCGGGATCGATGTGGAGGCCCACACTGATGTAGCCGAGCTCCTCCGCCTCCGCGATCGGCCCGAGCTCGTCCGCGGTGGTCGGTTCGGCGTCGCCGAAATAGGGGGCCCGGAAGAGCGCGGTGCGGCGATTGAGCAGCGCCTCGATCAGCCGCTCAGTGGCCGTCAGCTCAAACCGGGTCACGCCGGGACTCACCAGCGCCAGGTTGGGGTGAGTGAAGGTGTGATTGCCGATCTCATGACCCTCACGAAAGATCCGCCGCAGCAGCTCGGGGTGGAATTCGCAGTTCTGGCCGATGACGAAGAAAGTGGCCGGGACCCCGCGCGATTTGAGGGTGTCGAGAATGGAGGCGGTGTAACGCCCATCGGGACCGTCGTCGAAGGTCAACGCCACGGCGTTTTTCTTGCGCCCGTAGCGCCGGATCACGTAGGTGGACGGATAGTCCAGGACCGATTCTCCGGTCACCAGCGCCGTGGCGGGATCCACGGTGAATCGGCGGCGGCCGAAGGTGGGCTGCGCCACCATTTTCAGAATCTCACCGGTGCCGATGAAGTCCACATCATAGCTGACCCGGATGGTGTCCAGTCCGGTCGGGGTCGGGGTGACACCGCGACGTCCCAGCACACTCCACATGGAAGGGTCTTCCGATCCCAGCCGCCAGACGCCCACCCCACCGACGCCCCGGGCCCGCGCGATCCGGAATTGATTGTAGGCCGTGGGACCGTCGAGATACCAGACGATGTGGTCGGTGCTGTCGGGATCCGACCAGGAGAAGTAAGGATTGACGGTTGCCGCATCCATCGTCGGCAAGACCTGGTGTTCGCGGGCCGTCTGGATCATCTCCTGAAAATCCAGCAGACCGGCGACCTCCGCCGTATCGGTCCATTCGTATCCGTACTGTCCGACCGTGGCGATCGCCTTCTCGGCGGGGACCTGGCGCAGGATGCGGTCGAGGCGGTAGCGGAACCAGGGCTGACTCGCGATCGGCCCCGGCTCGTCCGACGGATCGTGCTCGTCGTAGAGCATGAGGAACAGTCGATCGTTGATGGCGGCGTAGTCGGCCAAGGGCCAGGTGTCGTCATCCCCCGGGACCGCCTGCGTGAGCAGACGGCCCGAGGGTTTGAGCGCCGCGCGGAGTTGCCGGAGGAAGGCCAGCAGTTCGCGGTGAAGCGTCGGGGGAACCTCCTCGAAGTCGATGGTCACGCCGGCCAGGTCGTACTGCTCGAGAACCGCCGCGATCTGCGCCACGGCGGCGCGCCGCGCCCGCGGTGCCGCCAGGAGACGACGCAGCGCCAGCACATCCGGCTGCTCGTTCCGGAAGTTGCTGACCATGAGGAACACCTGGGGGGGGCGTTTGGCGCGAGCCACCAGCGCGAGGACCTTCCGGTCCACCTGAATGTTGAGGGGGAGGCTGTCGGCCCGCTGGTCCAGAAAGGCCCACTCCGCGACCACCCAGTCGAGGCTGTCGATGTGCTGGCGGAGGGAGAAGAACGAATTGTCGTCCCAATTCACGTAAAAACCCGCAACGATCGGATCGGCAGGGCCCCGCGCGGCCAACAGCGAGTCGTGCCGCACCCGGGCCCGCGCGATCGGCATCTGGGAATAGCGGCGGGCGGGCGGTGCCGGATGCTCCCGGAGCCGCTCAAACAACTTCTGCCTGGCCTCGAGGCGCTCCCGCTCGGCACGGACCGAGATGACATGGCGGCCCGGGGAGCGGGGCGGTGCGCCCAGCGAGTCGGCCGCGGTCTGGATGAGCGGGAGGTTGGGAAGCAGCGGCGGAAAGAGCAGCATGACCGCCGCGATCACGAGCAGGAGCGTCGTGAACACACCGGTCACGAGCGCGCCGGTGCGGATGCGGGACCAGCGGCGACCGGTGGGGTCATGAAAGATCGGGGAGGTCACTCCCTACTCCTCACTCCAGACTCTTCAGCAGCAGAGCAACCGCCGCCGCCGTGCTGTCGGAGTGGCTGAGTGAGAGCTCCACCTGCAAGGGACCGTGCTGCCGGACCAGTTGCGCCGCGAGGCCATGCAGCAGGAGACTGGGGCGCCCGTCAGCGCGGCGTGTCACCTCGAGATCGTGCCACCCGACCGGACGTGCCCCCGGCAACACCTGAAGCGCCTTGTACGCGGCCTCCTTGGCGGCCACCCGGGCCGCGATGTGCCGAGTGGGAGCGTGCATGGACTCGACGTAAGCCCGCTCGCGGGCGGTTAACAAGCGGGTGAGGACGCGGTCACCTTTCCGCGCAAGCATCCGCTCGATCCTCGCGATGTCGACGAGGTCGATCCCTACTCCCAGAACATTCACTCGACCGCCCTCTCACAAAAGGCCACCAGTGGGCATCGAAGAACATCGATGAATATCATCATCACCACGAAAACCTCTGCCACCAGGCAGCCACCCACCCTTGGAAGAACGAGGGTGCTGGCAGATAGCCACCGATCACCAGCCCGAGCCACGTCGCCAGTCCGAAGAGCACCGCCGCCACGACCCAGACTGGCCAAAGCGGACGGCGCCAGCAGCGGACCGCCTCGACCTCGCGCGACCACCGCTGCCTTTCCCGGCCGGTGGCGTCATCCAGCGCCAGCCACGCGGCCTCCAGGCGCCGCGCGGCCGTGGTGAGGCCGCGATGCCAGGCCTCATGTGCGGCGGGATCCAGTGACGCCGCCGTCCGCAAAGACGGAATGGTCTCCTCCAGCAGGTCCAGGCTGGCGAGCAGCGGCCCGCCCCCCGCACCGAGGCGGCCGGCGATGGCCCGCCGCTCGATCGGACCCAAGACGAGACGGCGGGCCCTGCGGGTCGGCATCCGGGATTCCCGCGCGGCGCCCTGAAGCGCGGCGTCGATCGCTGCCGCCACCCGCTCGGCGGCCGCCGCCACGGCGCGCTCCCAGGCATGCAGCCAGGCCGCCCGGTTGAGCGCCGAGAGTGCGAGGTCGCGATCGGCGCCCGCGCTCCATTCCCTCGCCTCGCCGGCGAGTTCGAAGATCGCCGTGACGAGATCGTAGCGGATGTCATCCAGCTCAGGTCGGGGGAAGGGCGAACGGGGAACCGGAGAAGGGGAGCCCGGCACACCGGCGGAAGGCACCACCATGTGGCCCAGCGACGGACCGAGCTCCGGGACCCGAATGCCGGGGGAAGAATCGGCGCGGCCGCTCACCGGCGATTCCACTCCTGGGCGACGCCCGGAAGCTCCGCTGTCGCCAATACCGCGGGTCGGCCGGTTCGTGCCTCGTACCGCGCCACGAACTCGGCAAGATCGTCGGCGAGGAAGCGGGCCCGGGGCAACCCGGTGGCGGCGGCGGCGGCCTCGATGGCGGCGGGAGACCCTTCAACCTCGAACAGAACATCCATACGCGGATACCACTCCAGCCGCAGCGTCGCCCCGGCGAGCTCGAAGACCTCGATGAAGCGGTCGATCGCCAGTGTCACAGAGTAGCCTAGGGCCTCGAAAAGGGCGAGCGCCGCGGGGCCGGCCGTGACCTCGTACTCCAGTTCCCGCCGTAGCTTGTACCCCTCGGGGGACCGTCTAGTGGGTCCCTTCCAGGCGATCCGAGCACGAGGCGTACCGCCGCTGGTGCCCAGGGCCGCGGGAAGAAAGGTCCGCACCCGAAGCACCTCGTCGCGGGCACTCAGCTCGCCGAGGCGGTCCAGGCGGCGATCTTCCATGGTTCCCCGGAAGCCCGGTACCCCACCGGCGGCGAGCAGCGTCCGGCGGAGCGCATCGGGGTCATCGACGACGGCCTTCAATTCCAATTCGTCGAGCGCGGGC
>JBGPJS010000071.1:0-11905 GCA_041485505.1 Gemmatimonadota bacterium
CGTCGTCGAGGTCCTCGAAGCGATACCGATTCGAGTCGGCCGCTTCGAAGCGGTAGACCTCGTGGGTGTCACCCTCCCATACCCAGGTACCCTCCACCCGCGGATCCGTGATCCGCACCGAGTCGGTGTCGATTGGGTTGAGCGACAGGGCGGGAAGGTCTGGGAACGCGCAGCCACCCGCCGCGGCGAAGACGGCCAGCAGGGTTACCAGCGTGGGTCTGGTCACGGACGCGCCTCCCAGCAAGAGAGTGAGCCAACTTCTCTCACGCCGTCGAATCGTGCAAGGTGATCAGTCGCTGACGCGCCGGGCCCTTTCGCTCGGTGGATCCACCACCGTAGCCGATCAGGCTATTCCCTGAGATGGGCAACCTGGCCGCCGCGCAGGAGGGCCACGATCGGTTTCTGGAATCCTGGAAGGACTGCGAAGAAGAACTACGAACGACTCACGCGCAGGCACGGCAGCGCCGTGATGAGTTGTGATCGCTGACCGCCAAGGCTACGACTCCACCTCCGCCATATACCGCTCCTCCTTGAATGGCAGGAAGCCCCGCTTGAGATAGTTCGGCATCGCCGAGGGGTGGTCCAGGGTGCAGGTATGCAGCCACACCCGGGTCGGCGTCATCGCCCAGGCCGTTTCCACCGCGCAGGTCAGCAAGTACTTACCGAGGCCGCCACCGATGAACTCGGGAAGCAATCCGAAATAGGCAACTTCGACCGAGTCATCGTCCCACCGCTTCAGCTCGAAGTATCCGGCGGGCGCCCCGGTCTGGTAGAGAACCCACACCTGGATCGGGCCGGCCAGGTGCTCGCGGATTCTCTCGTCGGTCCAGGGAAGCCGGTCCGTCCAGTGAAACGCCTGACCAACGGTGGAGTAGAGAAACCGATAGAAGCTGGGGGGACAGTTCTGTTGCCATTCCAGCCGCAGGTCCGACCTCTCCGACCGCTCGGGGAGGAGCTCGTTCGCGGCTCTCATCTGCAGGTAAGTCCGGGTCACTTCGACCTGTGCCATCGGGTTGGGGCCTCGCCTCGCGGGTAGATCCAGTGCTGCAGTCACCATTGGGGAAGCGGGTTCCCGGCCCGGGCGAAGGGATCGTCGGGTCCGAGGTGGCGCCGCTGACAGAAGTGCCCGTACCCGGGCGTGAATCTCACGGCGTTCGCCAACGGGGTACGGTCCATTGCCGACACCGCGAGTGAACCCCGTCTCCCGAATCTCACGCGGCGGGGACCGATTGGAGTGTTCAACGTGAGTTGGCCGACCAGTTCGACATTGTCCCCGGCAACCTCAAGCGCGCTCCAAAATCCCGACTCACTATCCGGACTGAGCGCCAGAGGAATGGTCAGGTTGGTGGTCTCGAGGTTTCGGATCGTGAACGCGTCGGTGTAGGTAACCTTGCTCAGGGGTGAACCGGCGGCGCTCAAGGACAGATCGAGGGTGGTCCCGGTCAGATCATAGTCGTTGCAATTATAAACAGTAAGGACGAGATCGTAGGGCAGGCCCGACTGGTTTCCCGGACGAACCGTCAGGCGCGAAAAGACCACTTGGGGGTCGTCATAGATCCAAGCGCCAAGTGGCGTGCAGCCACCCAGCACGACAAAGCTGAGGAGAACGGCGAGGTTTCGTCGCGACATGCCAGAACACGGGAGGTAGCGGACCGGAAAAGGCCGCAGAAACCGAGGAAGGGTGGCGCACCCCGTTCGCAGTGTCAAGCAAGATTCACCCAGGCTTGAGCTCTGCCGTTTCCACCCGGAACGGTGTGATCAGCCATCGACCCACTCGGGAGTCCTCCAGTCTCTCCTTCGTCAATCCCTCAATCCCTCAATCCCTCAATCCCACAATCCCTCAATCCTACCCCTGTGCAACTCTCCCCCCCGGGCGCATCTCCTCGCCGACCCAGAAACAGGAGAAGTCCCCATGTACCGCCGCATGCTGATAGCGGCGGGCCTCGCCACGTTGGCGGCCCGTTCGCTCAGCGCCCAAGGCTGGATCGAGGTGGAACGGCCGACCATCCGGACCAGCCCCGCCAGTCCCATCGTCCGCGTCAGCTCACAGGTTCGCACCACAATCGAAGGTCGGGTCGCCCGGGTGGAGGTCGAGGAGCAGTTCAGGAATCCGGGGGGGACCATGGCCGAGGGCACCTACCTCTATCCCATGCCGGGGGAGGCGGTGTTCACCAACTTCTCGCTCTGGATGGGCGAGCGGGAGATGCGGGGCGAGGTGATGAACGCGGATCAGGCGCGCGGCGTATACGAGGAGATCGTCCGCAAACTCAAGGATCCTGCCCTGCTCACGCTGGCCGGTCATGGCCTGATCCGAGCTCAGATCTTTCCCATCCAGCCAGGGGAGACCCGGAAAGTGGTGCTCCGGTACACCCAAGTGCTCGATCGTTCGGGAGACGCCCTGCGACTCAAGTACTCGATCGGTCAGCGCGGACAGGATGCCAGTCGCGGCTGGGGCGATCACCCGGGATCGGCCCCGGCCGATTTGTTCAGTTACCGGGTGACCCTGCCCAACGACGACGACTACGGCACCCCTTATTCGCCGACTCACCAGATCACCACCCGGCATCTCAACGGGCGGTTCGAGATCTCGCTAGACCCGGACGCTTCAGGCGATGTAGAGATCTTCCTGCCGCTGCGGCGGGGGCTCGTGGGTACCAGTCTCGTGGCCTATGCGCCGGGGGGCGAGGATGGCTACTTCATGCTCCTGCTCTCACCACCGCAGTCCGAAAGCGGCGCCGTGGTGCCGCGCGACCTCTCTCTGGTCGTGGATGTCTCCGGTTCAATGTCCGGCGACAAGATCGAACAGGCCCGCGCGGCCCTGATTCAGGCCCTGGGCACCTTGCGCCCTGAAGACCGTTTCCGCCTGGTGGCGTTCTCTTCGACGGTGCGGAATTTCCGTGAGGGATTCTCCGGTGCCACGCCTGACAACCTGCGCGCCGCGCGTGATTTCGTGAATGCGCTCCAGGCCGATGGCGGGACCAATATCGCCGGGGCGCTCGATGCCGTGCTCGGCTCGGCGGTCTCGGAAGATCGACTGCCGATCATCGTCTTCATGACCGATGGTATTCCGTCCGTGGGTGAGCAGGCGCCGGATCGAATCGCGGAGATGGCCTCGGGCCGCATTGGGCGGGCTCGGATCTTCACCGTGGGGTTGGGGCATGACGTGAACACTTACCTGCTCGATCGCCTGGCCCGTGAGGGCCGGGGCAGCGCCGAATACGTCGCCCCGGATGCGAATGTGGAAGTGGCGGTCGGAGGGCTTCTCAACAAGATCCGGCGACCGGCGCTGGTCAACCTCCGGGTCGCGGATTCGCCGGTGCAGCTGACGCAGAGCTATCCTGCCAGCTTGCCGGACCTGTTCTATGGAGAGGAGCTGGTGGTCTTCGGACGCTACCATGGCCAGGGGAATGGTTCGGTTGTCATTGAGGGAGAACGCAATGGGCATCGCGAGCGGTTCATCGCCCAGGCCGTGTTCCCGGCGACCGAGAGCGCCAACGATTTCATCCCCCGCCTCTGGGCCTCCCGGCGGATCGGCGAGCTGACCAGACAGATCCGTTTGGAGGGGGCGTCCGACGATCTGGTCCGCCAGGTACGCGAGCTGGGTCTCCGGTACGGCATCCTGACCGAATACACCTCGTACTTGGTGCAGGAGCCGACCATGGCGAACGGACCTCGGCCGCGCGATGACGTTCGGCCGATGCCGGCCACGGCACCCTCGGGCGCCGCGGCTGCGGCCCAACAGACCGGCCGCCAGGCGTTTGAGCGCGCCCAGTCGAGCGCGGAGATGGCGAGCGTGTCGAATCTCTCCGCAGCCGACAAGGCCGCCGACCGCAAGATGGTCGACGATAAGGACCGTCAAGTCGGGTCTGGTGCTTCCTTCAAGCGGGTCGGCGGCCGGCTGTTCGCGCTTCGGGGTGCGGTCTGGACCGACGCGGCCCATGCCGATAGCCTCCCGGTGACCGATGTGGCTCCCTACAGTGAAGCCTATTTTGCGCTGACCCGAGCGCTTCCCGAGATCACGCCGTATCTTTCGGTCGGTGACCAGGTCGTCATCGCCGGGAAGAAAGCGAGCATCAGGATCACGGCGGCGGGCGCAACCTCGCTCGGTACCCGGCAGTTGCAGTCGCTGATCAAGAGCTTCAGAGGCAATTGAAAACCAAAGGGAAACTCGAGAGCGAGGGCGCTGTTGTCGGAATTCATCGCTCAGCTGTTCAACCAGTATCACGCGTCGCTGGTCCGGATGCTGTACCGCCGGACCGGCGACCCCGACCGCGCCGAGGACCTCGCCCAGGAGGTCTTCGCGCGGGCGCTCGCGGCACCACCAGACAATCCCCGGCCCTGGCTGTTCGCGGTAGCACTCAATCTGGTGCGTGACGACGGACGGCGGGCGGTGCGGCAGGGCCGCAGGCTGCAACTTCTCAAGGGGGAAACCGAGAGCGCGGCCCCGGCGCCGGACGACCAATTCGAGAAGGACGAAGGGACGGCGGCGGTGCGGGCTGCCCTCAACGAACTGAATCCCCGCGACCGCGAGGCGCTGCTGCTCAAAGCCGAAGGGTTTGATTACGACGAGATCGCGGAGACACTTGGTCTCGCCAAGGGCTCGATTGGAACCACGCTGGCGCGAGCCCGCAAGCGATTGGTTGAAGTGTACCGTGCGCAGGAGAAGGACCGACATGCTGCATCTTGATGACGGCCGGTTGAACGAGCTGCTCGACGGAGAACTGGGCGAGACCGCGGTCCAGGAGATCACCGCGCACCTCGACGCCTGCCCGGAGTGCCACCGGAAGCTCACGGAAGCGCGGGAATTCATGGCCGAGAGCGATCGACTGATCGCCCGCATTGAGCTTCCTGAACCCGCCCGCCCACCCCGCCCGGCCTCGGCGGCAGGTGAGGCACAGACCGTCAGGTCCCGATTGGGCCGGTATCGAAATCTGGCCTGGGCGGCAAGTCTGGTGCTCGCGGCAGGGCTGGGGTTCTATGCCAGCGATGTTCGGCGCGTTCGGGCCGCCGGGGAGTTTGCCGTCAAAGAGGGTGATCACCCGTCGCCTTCCGTGAACCTCGCTCCTCGCAAGGACTCCGCCAATGCACCACCGGCGATCCAGACCGGCCAACCGAACGGACAGGCCGTTTCTCGATCCGTCAACGATCAGGACGCGGCCAGCAAGCTCCGCGGCGGAGGCGCAGTAGCCAGCAGCCAACCCCCGTCGGTTGCCGCACCAGCCGGCGCCACCGAAAAGGCGGAAGCCAAGCAGGCGGACGCACGATCCCTCGCGGCCGCACCGCCCGCGCTGAGGCAGGAGGCGTCGCCGGTGGCCAACGAAGATCGAGGGCAGTCCGCGTCGAACCAGCCGATTCCACGGGACGCCGTGAGCCCGAGCGCCGCAGCCGCCAAAGCAGTGATGCCTCAAATGGCCGAGACTGCGAGGTCTGCGTCCGAGTCGATCGCTCCCATCGGGAAGTTCCGGGTTAGAACCGAACCGCTCGCCCCGGGGCGGATCACGGCGGTGAAACCGAGTGGTCAAGGACTGACCGCCGGCCCACTCCGCCAACCCAAACCGACCGCAGCTTCGTTTCGGATCATCAGCATGGATCAGGCGATCCGCCAACTCTCCGGGATCATCCGCCTGATCGACGGCATGACACCGGATCGCGTCGAGACGGGCCCCGGGGCCGGGGTGTCGGGGGCTGATGCCTCGACGGAACTGGTGCGGGTGGTCTATCTCGACCCGCCGGGACGGGAAATCTTGTTGGACCAGCAGCGGGTGGGACCTCCGGTGGAGGCTCGGGCAGACCAGGCGCAACGGCGGGGGCCGGATCTGCTGCCGGGGGACACCCTCGTCGCGATGACCCAGGGCCAGGGACGGAGGGTCAACTGGATGGACGGGGCCGGGTTCTGGCTGGCGCTCAGCGGCAACCTCAGCGCCGACTCGCTGGTGAGCCTCGCTCGACGGATCCGGTGAGGGCCGTCACCGCGAAGATTCCTGTTCCCCACTACACTTGGCTCTTCAGCATCTCGACGCCCCCCGCGTCGAGATGCTTCGTTTCTGGAGCCGTTCGCCGAGGCCAGGCCCGATGCGCAACGCTCATGTTGACGAGAGCACCCTCGACGCTCTCCTGAACAACACCGTGGCCCCCGCGGAACTCGGCCGGCTCAAGCAGCATCTTGCGAGCTGCCGGCCCTGTGCCCGGCGGGTCGAGGAGTGGCGCGACCTCTTCGGCGAGGTCGAAAGCATCATCCCGACGATGGAGCGCCCCGCTCTCAGCGCACCCGGCACTGGCATCGCGACCCCGATACTGGTCCCCTCGGCCCCTCCTCGCACCCGGCGCATCGACTACACCAAGATTCTCCTCCCCGCCGGCGCCGCCCTCGCTATCGGCGTCGCCATCTTCGCGATTCGCGGGCGCCGCTCTGCTCCCAACGGGATGTCCGCCGGACTCGACAGTCCGGTGCCGGAAGACACTTTGCGCGCTCCAGTGCTCAACGCTCCACCGCTGAAACTCCAGGCACCCGTCCCCCTCGCACCGACGCTCCGGCCTAGCGGCCCCAGCGTCGAACTGCCAACCAGAACGATGGCATCTCCGAAGTCGACCGTGGCGGCCGCCCTGCCCTCGTCGGCCGCCGTCGCGGCGGCCGGTCCCCGGCCCTTTACCGAGGCCGTTCCAGCTCCACCGCAATTTCAGCGAATAGAGATGGCGGACGCGATCCGCCGACTGGGCGGTTCCATGCGGCTGATCGAGGGACTGGCCCCGGATCACGTCGAGGCCGGTCCGGGCCAAGTCGTGCCAGGGGCCCAACCGGACGCCGAGATCATTCGAGTGGTCTATCTGCTGGACCAGGGCGTCAGGCTTCTCCTCGATCAGCAACACCGGTCCTCACGGCCGAGCCCGGAATCGGGCGACACCCTGATCGCCACCGCACCCAATGGGGTATCGCTGGCACGTTGGGAGGACGAGGAGGGGTTCTGGCTCTCGCTGGCGGGCCGGCTGAGTGGGGACTCGCTGAAGGTGTTCGTGGTAAGAGTGCGGTAAGCCAGGGAATCGGAGAGGACGGAGAAGACGGTGAGAATGGACCAGGGAGGGCGACCGGGCGGTCGCCCTTTGCTTTGGAGATATATTCCAGCCGAGACAGTTCAGATTCAACGATCGTACCGAGGTGTTTCCATGAAGTGCACCGGCATCCTGTTTCTCGTTCTTGTGGGAACCTTCCCCGGGGCTGCGCGGGCTCAGTCGTTTCAGCTCAGTCTCGGTGCAGGTGCCGCATTTCCCACCGGCAATTTTCGGGGGACCGACCGGGCCGGGTGGCTCGGATCGGCGGCGGTCAGTCTCGGGTCCGGAGAGAGCGGCCTGGGATTTCGTCTCGAGGGGATGTACGGCGAGACCGGACACAAGGCCCCGAACACCGGGAAGACGCGACTGCTGGGCGGCATGGGCGACATCGTATTTCAAATCCCTGGAGCAGGAGCTTCCGTGAAGCCCTACCTGGTGAGCGGCGCCGGTGTCTTCCGGGTTCGAAGCGATCTGGCGCCATCGGGTACCTCCAGAGCCACCGGCTTCACCTGGGAAATCGGGGCTGGACTGGCCTTCCCGCTCGGACCTGCCAACCTCTTCGTCGAATGGCGTTATCTCACTATTCTGAACCAGGGATCGCACACCAGCTGCTTCCCTCTCAGTGCTGGTTTCCTGTTGGGGTGGTGAAGGGCGCAGGCGGGCAGGCGGGCAGGCGGGCAGGCGGGCAGGCGGGCAGGCGGGCAGGCGGGCAGGCGGGCAGGCGGGCAGGCGGGCAGGCGGGCAGAGCGCGAAGATAGCCTCTAGCTGCGGCCCGCGCCCAATCCCGCCGCACGGCCGGTGACCCAGGCCCAGGCGAAGTTGTACCCCCCGATCGGTCCGAAGGCATCCAGCATTTCCCCACAGAGATAGAATCCCGGCCGGATCCTGCTCTCCATCGTGCGGGGGTCCACCTCGCTCAGCGCAACGCCACCGCCGGTCACCTCGTCCTTCTTGTAACCCTCATCGCCGGTCCAGGGGAGCGGATACTGAGTGAGCGAGCGGATCAGGGTGCGCCGACCCTCTCGTGGCAGCTGGGAGAGCCGGCTGGCCGGCTCGATGCCGGACTCCAGCAGGAGCTGTCCAGCAAGACGCGAGGGTAAGTGAACGCGGAGCCGGGTATGGACCAGCGCCCGGCTCCGCTCGGTAAGACGGCTCTCCCACTCGTCGGCGGAAAGATCGGCCCAGCGAACCAGAATCGGAGTGCGCCCACCACCAGCCAGCCGGGAACGGACCGCGAGGTGGGAGATATCAAGCACGGCCGGCCCGCTGTAGCCCCGGTGGGTGAACAGCAACCCTCCGTGGGTGGTGAACCGCGTTCTATGGTTCCGAGCCTCCAGTGTCACCGGGAGCGACACCCCGGCCAGGCCGGCGTGGACCGGTGGATCGGCGATGAGGGGCGTCAGAGCGGGGTAGGTGTCGTGGATGGTGTGGCCCAGCTCCCGTGCGAGTCGAAGTCCGATGCCATCGCTGCCAGTGGCCGAGACCGAGAGCCCGCCGGTGGCCAGGACGAGCCCGGCGGCGTCGAGATGGGAACCGTTACCCAGGTCGACTCGCCAAGGCAGGTCTCCTGATGGCGGCAACAGGCCGGAGACCACGGTGTCGAACCGGATCTCCGCGCCAACCCGCCGGGCCATGGCCAGAAGCCCGTCACGCACGTCGCGGGCCCGGTTGGAAGCGGGAAAGAACTTTCCAGTTTCGGCCTCGAGGAGCAGCGGAATGCCCAGATCGTCCTCGAAGAACCGCTTCTGGTCGTCGAGAGGCCAGGCCCCCAGGATTTTGCGCAGGGTGTGGGGGGACGACGCGGTGACAAACCGGGTGGGATCAAGCTCCGAAGGCAGGATGTTGCAGCGACCGCCGCCGCTGATCAGGATCTTGCGGCCGCCGTCGCGGGTCCGCTCGAGCAGGAGTACCCGGCGGCCACTCCGAGCGGCAAAGATCGCGGCCAGGCAGCCAGCGGGGCCGGCTCCGACGACGACGATCGGAAGATTCGGCGGAGGAGCTTCGGTCACCCCGGAAACATACCTCGTGCGCCAACCCCCATGGAGACCGATTTCTCATCTGTCATTCACACCAGTTTCAGACCGGTTGTGGATCGTCCCTCGAGGAGATCGCGCCAGGTATGCCCGCCGGATCCTGGAGATGGCCTTGGCAGGCGCTCAGTGACATCTTCTGATGATAGACACTTCTGGCCCGGCTCCCCGTCACCGCGACGACGAGGTGCTGCCGCTCTGGTTGGCCCAGCCCGAGAGATCCATGAAGACCATTATCGAGCCGTTCCGGATCAAGTCGGTCGAACCAATCCGCATGACCACCGCAGAGGAGCGCGAGGCGAAGCTCCGCGCCGCATGGTACAACGTGTTTCTGCTGGCCGCGGAGGATGTCCTGATCGACCTGCTGACGGACAGCGGCACCTCGGCGATGAGCTCGGAGCAGTGGGCGGCGGTGATGCGCGGGGACGAATCCTACGCTGGCAGTGCCTCCTTCTACCGCTTCGAGAGCGCGGTGCGTTCGATCTTCGGTTTCAAGTACGTTCTGCCGACCCATCAGGGACGCGCCGCCGAACGAATCCTCTTCTCCGTGATGTGCCAGCCGGGGGACGTGGTCCCCAACAACACCCACTTCGATACCACCAGGGCCAATGTCGAATTCGTGGGCGGCCGGGCGGTTGATCTGGTCATTCCCGAGGGCCTGAAACCATCGGTGCGGCACCCATTCAAGGGGAACATGGATGTCGGAAGACTCAAGGCGTTAATCGTCGAGACGGGGCGTGAGCGGATCCCGCTCTGTATGCTGACCCTGACCAACAACTCGGGGGGCGGACAGCCGGTCTCCATGCAGAACGTGCGCGAGGTATCTGAGGTGTGCCACGACTACGGCATCCCGCTCTATATCGACGCCTGCCGTTTCGCGGAGAATGCCTGGTTCATCAAGCTCCGGGAGGAGGGATACGCGGATAAGAGCCCGCTGGAGATCGCCCGCGAAATCTTCAGCCACGCGGACGGCTGCACCATGTCCGCCAAGAAGGACGGCTTGGCCAACATCGGCGGATTTCTGGCGACCAATGACGAACGCCTGGCCCAGCGGGAACGGGATCTGCTTATCCTGACCGAAGGGTTCCCGACTTACGGTGGCCTGGCGGGCCGGGATCTCGAGGCGGTCGCGGTGGGACTGAACGAGGCCCTCCACGAGGACTACCTCCTCTACCGCATCACCTCGACCACGTATCTCGGCGAGCACATCGCGCAGGCCGGTGTGCCCATCGTGCAGCCCCCCGGCGGTCACGCCGTGTACATCGATGCCGCGGCCTTCTTTCCCCACATCCCACCGCTCGCGCTACCCGGCCAGGCCCTGGTGGCGGAACTCTACCGGGAAGCGGGCATCCGGGCGGTCGAGATCGGCACCGTGATGTTCGGCCGGCGCGACTCGGTCACCGGCCAGGAAACCACGGCGCCGATGGAGCTGGTGCGTCTCGCGATCCCACGGCGGGTCTACACCCAGAGCCACATCGACTACGTGGTGGAAGCAATCATCAATATCTGGCAGCGCCGAGACGCGGTGCGGGGGTATCGGTTTGTCAGCCAGGCACCCTTGCTTCGCCATTTTACCGCCCGATTCGAACCGGCCTAGGAACGACCCAGTGCATCATCGCGTTTTCCGGTACACCCCGTCGAATGCGACCTGCCAGGTTTGCCCGTTGTCGTTCGACGATTCCCAGAGTTGGCGTACCGTTCCCTCGACACGATTGTCGAACCAAGTGATGCGCTGGAGCACCTGCTTCCCGTCTTTGCCCGCCGTCGTGCCCGAGAGCACCATTTTCCCGTCCGCGTAGTTGCCGGCCAGATCGAGCGCGGATCCCACATCGTCCACCCAGAGCTGGTGCCACCGCCCATCGTCGCGGTTGTAAAAATTGAAGCTCTGGCCGGTGAGGCCCTTCGCGCCGACCCAATGCTCCTGGACCACACACTTCCCGAGGATCAGAGTGACGTCGTTGGTGCCGGCCTGCTTACCACCGACGGTCACGTTCCAATTTCCCACCCAGAAATCGAACTGGCGGTGTTCCGGCCCGGAACAGTCGGGGCGGCGATTCTGTGGGGTTTGCGCCGCGGCCGAACCCAGACCGAGAAGGAGAGCGAGAGAAAGAGGGAGAGTCGGCCGATGGTGCAGTCTGAACATGAGATCCGCCGGGAGAGTGGGCCAGAACTCTACGCAGAGCGAGGGGCGCGGTTTCGTAGTCACCGCTTCTGGAGCGGCAGCGCGAACGGTAGGTCCATCTGGCGGCCGATTGCTGGCCGCTGGCGGCGCCCTAGAATTGGAAATACAGAAACGGGCTCGGCCGTGCGAAGCGAAGTAGGCATAGGAGCAGCAGGGCCCCGAGAGCGATCGCCGCGGGCCGGGTGCGCGGGAACTCGAGCTCCCAGGTGTTTGGCAACAGGAAGGTGATGGCGACCGCCCCGGTGAGCGTGAGCAGGGGCATCGGAGCGGCGATCAGGTATCCCAGACCCTCGGCTCCCGATCGCACACCGCTCATGGCGCCGAACAGCGTCAGCGCCTGCCTCAGCGACTGGGACCGAAAGAAGACCCAGCCAATCATTACCCCCAGGAAGGTCCCCGCCACCGCGAGCGGACGCGAACCCGGCACCCATCCTCGCCCCCGGAGCAACGCATGCCCGGCGAGCAGGACCCCGTGATAGAGGCCCCAGATGACGAAGGTCCATGCCGCGCCGTGCCAGAGTCCGCCCAGGAACATGGTGATGAAGAGATTGCGCGCGGTCAGCCAGCGCGACCCCCAGGAGCCACCCAGCGGAATGAACAGGTAGTCCCGCAGCCAGAACGAGAGTGACATGTGCCAGCGGCGCCA
>JBGPJS010000072.1:0-11866 GCA_041485505.1 Gemmatimonadota bacterium
CGCCGCGCTGGTGCCCCCGGAAAACCCCGTCGAGCTGGCGGGCGCGCTCCGCACGGTCTTTCACCATCCGGGCGCCGCCTTGGCCCGGGCCGACTCGGCGCGAGAGCGCCTCACTGCCGAGTATGGCGCCGAGCCATGGATCGCGGCCCACGAAAATCTCTACCGCTCCCTTTTCCCGCAGCCTTCCTCTCGGCCAGAGCCATGACCGCACTCGGAGTGGTCCTAATTGGGCTCCCGTTCCTGCTTTTCGGTTATGCCTACCTGGGCTATCCCGGCGTTCTGCTGCTGATGGGTGCGTTTCGGCGCCCTGGGCGCCGCCTCGAGGATCCCCCGGAATGGCCGCGCATCAGCCTGACGGTTCCCGCCTACAACGAAGAGCGGTCCATACGGGGGATGATTGAGAGCCTGCTGAACCTGCAGTATCCCCTTGATCGATGTCAGATCCTCATCATTTCGGATGCTTCGACCGACCACACCGACGACATCGTCCGGGAGTACGGCGACTGCGGCGTTGAGCTGCTTCGCATGGCGACCCGCGGAGGCAAGACGGCAGCGGAGAATGCCGCTGGGGCACTTCTCACCGGAAGTATCGTCGTCAATACCGACGCCACCATCCGCATTCTCCCCGGGTCGCTCAAGGCGCTCATCCGGGTGTTTCAGGATCCCACAGTCGGGGTGGCCTCGGGGCGGGACATCAGTGTGGGGGATGTCACGGTGGAGGGCAATCGGGGAGAGTCAGGGTACGTCGGGTACGAGATGTGGCTCCGATCGCTCGAAACTCACATCGGATCCATTGTCGGAGCGAGCGGGTGTTTCTACGCCATCCGGCGCGAGTTACACGAGACGCTTTTCCCCGAGGCGCTGAGCCGGGACTTTGCCTGCGCGCTCATCGCCAAGGAGCACGGATTCCGTGCGGTCTCCGTCGACGAAGCCATCTGCCTAGTGCCGCGAACGGCGTCCCTTCGGAAAGAATTCCGTCGGAAGGTTCGCACCATGGCCCGCGGTCTGGAAACCCTCTGGTACAAGCGCCACCTGATGAATCCCTGGCGGTACGGCCTGTTCTCCTGGATGGTGGTCAGCCACAAACTTTGTCGCTGGCTCGTGTTTCCGGCCATGCCCCTGGGCGTAATCGGCCTTGCGCTCCTCGGCTTCCAATCGCCGATCGCCGCGGCGGCGTTTCTGGTGGCATTGTCCGGGATCGCCCTGGGCGTCATCGGCATGTCCTGGCCCGAGGGGCGCCGGCCTCCCGCGCCGATCGCCCTCTGTGGGTTCGTCGTGGGGTCCACCGTGGCGGCCTGGCTCGCCTGGTACAAGGCGCTTCGCGGCGAGCGAAACCCGATCTGGGAGCCTACTCGACGGCCGACCTGAGGGATGCCCGCTTCAGACCCCACGCGTTTTGGAATCACCGCTGGCGAATCCCTTCCCCGCCACCTGCGTTATGAGGGGAGAACCCGGGCCACCGCCGCGACGAGGTCCACTGCAACTGCCTCGGCCAAGGCATGGGCCTTCGCGACTTCACGCGAGGGCCCGATCGGCACCACTATCCGAACCAGAGCTTCTTCGGTCCGGCCCAGGAGGGCCGCATCTCGCAGAAGCTCCCACTTGACCCGGTATTCGCTGGCGGCCACCCGGCCACGACCCTGATACCAGTAGAACACGAGAGCCCGTTGGGTGTCTCGTTGGAGCAGATACTGGTTGACGTGCACCGCCCCGTCCGAGCTGGGCACTTCCACCTGGGAGGACTCCAACGCCTCCCAGCCGGCGCCGGGCAGGCAGTTCTTCGGCGAGTGGATCGTCTTGCCCTGCGACTGGTGGTCGTAGTAGCCGACGTAGACGGTAAACACCTGGGTGGAGTCAGATCGGAATACGCGATAGAGGTACGTGCTCATCCCTGCGGCCCGTTGCTCCGCCTCGCTGATCTTCACGTCGGTTCCCCGGTATCCCGCCAGGACGCCCGGAAGAGAGCCCAGCGGCGCCGCCAAGGGCATCTGCTTCTGGCGGTCGACCCCCAGAGTGAGGAGGCAGCCGACGGCCATCAGCCCGCCTGGTATCCACCGCTGAGCCTCACCCATCCGCCCGCCCCTCGCCGAAGCGTTCCTCCAGGGTGCTGACTCCCCAGGTGATGAGACCCAGAATGCCAAAGGCGATGAGAAACAGCAGCCACCCCTCGCTCAGGTGCATGAACCCCTCACCCAGCGCGGGGGAGACGTTGTATACCAGGAAACCGGTAAGGAAGACGCGGAACGCGTTCACCACCATCGCCACAGGGATCGCGAGAAGTACCAGGACCACCCGGCTCAGGGGATGACGCAGCCAGAACCCGCCAACCAGGACCCCGAGACTCAGGAGCGCAGTGAGCGATCGCAGGCCGCTGCATGCCTCGGTCACGAAGAGATCCCGGCCTGGCAGGCCGATGACGTTCCCCATCAGCCTCACCGGCACGTGGCGAGACTGCAGGAGGGCCGCGCCCATCGCGGACGCCCGCAACTGGAGAGGGAGGGCCAGGGCGCTACTCAGGACCGCGGGGATCGGGACTGAGAGGCCGATGAGGGTGAAGGGGAGCCACCAGAGGATCAGCTGCCGGGTACCTCGGAAATAGAGCACCAGCGCGACCGCGGCGAGGATCATCGACCAGCGCATGGTGAAGAGCTCCGCCGCCAGGCCGGAGAAGTAGCGCAGAATGACCGCGCTGGCTAGGAGGAGCGCGCCCAAGAACCGCTGGGGTTGAACGGTGCCGAGAACCCCGGCCCGCCAGCCAAGCCACAGGCTCAGAGGAGCCAGGAGCAGCCCATGCCCTGCCTCGGGGTCGCTCCACCAGTCACTAACCAGAAGGAGAAAGGGTTGGCCAAAGAGGACGAGGAAAGCGATTGCGGTCAGCGCCGGCGGCAGGAGGCTCGCGAGGTGGTGGACCCGGGGAGACGCATCAGTCTGGACGGCGGTGTTCGCCACCGGGAACTACCAGCCCCCGCGCTTGAAAAGGACCACTGGCACCGTCTTGAACAGGATCCTCAGATCTTCCCACACGCTTTGTCGGCGGAGATACTCGAGATCATACTCCAGCTTGTGCTTCACGTCGTCCAGGCAACCGTCGTAGGCTTGGTTGATTTGCGCCAGTCCGGTGATGCCAGGCTTGGCTCGCTGCCGCACATGGTAGTTCGGAATGGTCTCGCGCAGTTTCAGGAAGATGCTGGGACGTTCGGGCCTCGGCCCCACGAGATTCATGTCGCCCTTGAGTACGTTGATGAGCTGGGGAAGCTCATCGAGGCGATACTGCCGCATGAAACGCCCAACCAGCGTGACTCGGGGATCCTGACGCGTCGCCCACACCGCGCCGGAGAGATGTTCTGCGTTCACGCACATCGTCCGGAACTTGTAAATCACAAAGACCCGGCCGCCCAGATCCTGTCCTCGGCCAGCGTGGGCGGCCGCCGCCCGCCTCCAGCGCCGGTCCTGACCCACCCGGGTCTGAGTATAAAACACCGGGCCCCGGGAGGTCAGCTTGACCAGGGTGGCCAGCACCAGCATGATCGGGGAGACAATGACCAGCGCCAGGCTGGCCAGAGTCACGTTGATCGAATGATTGAGCCATTCGACCCGGAGCCGGGGCTCGAGCTGGGCGTCCTCATCCTGGACGAGGCGTAACCAGCGCTCCCGCCCTGAGGTACGGACAGCTCGAGTCCCGGTTGCTTGGCTCATCGCCATTCCCACCGTGTGCGCCTCAAAAGATCCACAGTAGCCTGCCAATACCGTAAGTGCTCAGGATCAGACCTGGGATGATCGCCACCGTTCGAAGAGTCTTCAACACATCGGTCGTCTTCTGCCCCGGGATATTGATTTCGTCCCCCGCCCGCAGATTCAACTCGTCCAGCGTACTACCCTCGGTGATGGCCACCCGGACCGCCTCTTCGCCCCAGATCTCCGTTTCGCCGCGCTTGATCACGGTCTTGCGAACATTGCCGCTGGGACCTCCCGCCGCCATCAGCGCGTCGCTGAGGATCAGGTCCGCAGAAAGCTGGTAGTAGCCCGGTTTCCCGATGGCGCCAAACAGGGCGAGACGGATGCTGGAACCCAGCCGGACGACCGGGTCGCGGATGAACCGCCCGATCTGTTCCTTGAGATATGCCGCGCCCTCGGAGCGAAGCACTCCTTTGAGCGGTATCTCCGGCAGGTTGGGGAGCTGAAGCCCTCGGCCGCTTCCGACCGTGAATTTTCCCGTGAGGGTTGCTTCGCCTTCGACTACAAGATCCAACTGATCGCCGACCTGAAAGTCCCCGTTTTCGAGGCGATCCCGGATCAGGGCAGATTCGGCCCGCTTCGCGTCGGTTACCCCGGAGCTGTAGACACCGCCGTTGGCCAGGCTCTTTTCGATATCCGCGAGGTTCGCTTCGAGTTCGACCCGGGTTGCCCCGGTGCGACCGCCCACGGTTGCGGCGCTGCCGGTAGACCCGACGGGCTCCTCCTGCCCCTGCGCCAAAGCCGGTGCCCCCGTGAAAAATGCGACGAGCAGCAAGGCCTGTACCGCCCTCCCGCCGAGGTACATTCGCCCAGAATTGATCGTTGGTGCTGTATCGCTCATGGTCTCTCCCTGGATGCATCCCTTGTGCTGGCGAGAACGCTTTCGGGTCGAAGTAATCATGTCGCGCAAGGTACCATTTTTGAATGACTTAGCTTATCTTGCTGACGCCTTGGACTGAATGGACCTGGTGCCTGTAGCACGAATGCATCAATCTACTCTGCAAATCATTGGCATCCCCGCCGCAAAGGCTGGCCGTCAAGGGCGATCAATCGCTTGCCAAGTCAGCCACCAGTTTGGACTTGAGCTCGGCAATTCAACCCTTGCGCCAGATCTGTGGCGACGGAGCAGCGATCCCACCCTGGTAGGCCCGAACATTGAAATCTAAATCAAAGGTATTTATAGTCTTACAATTGAGGTCGGAGTCCGCATGACTCCTGCAGGCAATGTATCTGCGTCCAGACCCTTAGCAACATCGCTTGCACTGAAGCCCACTTCCCGCCGCGCGCCGCCCCTGCGGCCGCGAAGCAGTTGAGCCACGTGACCTTCTGTCCGAGCGGCGAGAGGTTATGAACGATCGCGACAACAATATGCGTCCTCCCCTCGTTCTCATTGCCAATGATCAGGAGTGGTCGGCCCGCTCATTGGAGAGCATCCTCGCGCCGAACGGGTACGCCGTCCTTCGGGCCTATACCGGCCATCAGGCCCTCGAGCGGGCCCGCGTAGCCAAGCCCGACATGGTCATCCTCGACGCCCAGATGCCGGACATTCATGGCGTCGAAGTCTGCCGGGCGCTCCGCAGTGATCCTCGGTTCAGCTCGACGATTCCCATCATAATCACCACCGCCGGGCCCTCGGGCAGGGCCCAACGGCTGGAAGCCTATCGCGCTGGCGCTTGGGAATTTCTGGGGCAACCGCTGGATGGAGAGTCCCTGCTCCTCAAGTTGAGCACCTTCATGCAGTCCAAACTGGAGGTCGACCGGGTCCGAGACGAGAATCTCCTCGATCACACCACCGGGCTCTACAACATGCGGGGCCTTGCCCGTCGCGCCAAGGAGATCGGTTCGGAGGCCTTTCGTCGGCACTACGCCCTTGCCTGTGTCGTGTTCGCTCCTGATGCGGACCAGGTTGAAGAGGGTGAGAACCTCGAGCGGCTGGCGACTCGGGTAGCCGAGCGGGTCGGCGAAGTCATGCGAGAAAGCGGCCGGGCCTCCGATGCCATCGGTCGGCTTGGCCCGTCGGAGTTTGCCGTAATCGCGCCGGCGACCCTTCCGGAGGGAGTGGTGCGCTTGGTCGAGCGAATCGGCGAGAACATCGAATCGGCTCCGCTCCCCATGGACGGGCAGGAGCGCCGTTTGAAGGTGAAGGCCGGCTACTGCGCAGTCCACGATTTCTCGGCCTCAGAGGTCGACGCAGTGGAAATGTTGCTCCGGGCCACCTCCGCTCTCCGCCACCTGCGCTCCGAAGGCAATGGCAGCCAGAGAATGCGCGCTTTCGAGCAGATTCCCCTCAGGCCTCCCGACTGATCTCTCCCGTCTTTCCTGCCAGTTGGGGAGCCGCCGGTTCCTCGTCCGCAGTATAGCCATAGAGATACGAGTAGTAACGGTAGATCCCTTCCGCTTGGATGTCGTTCAGGACCGCGCCGAGGACCCGAATCGGCAACCGATCGAGCAGTTTCAGCTTCGCCTCGGCCATGGTTCGGTCCGTCTCCCCGGACCGCATGACGATCATCATGTGGCCCGTGGCGGTGCCGAGGACAAAGGGGTCAATGCCGGCACCAAGGGGAGGGCTGTCCACGATGACAACGTTGAACCGAGTCTTCATTTCAGCCATGAGCTTCGTCATTGCCGCCGAGCCGAGCAGCTCGGGCCCTTGGCGATGCCGGGTGCCGCAGGGAATGATCGTCAAGCCACGCTGGCTGGACGGTCGAATGATCTCCTCGGCGCTCGCCGTCCCGCTCAGGTAGTCGAGCAGGCCGGGCCGACGGTCGATCGAGAACATCCGGTGCAGCTCTCCGCGACGAATGTCTCCGTCGATCAGCAGCGTCCGGTATCCTGCCTCGGCGAATGAGACCGCCAGGTTGGAGGCAACGAGGGACTTCCCGTCTCCTGCCCCAGGACTGGATACCGTCAGCAGGACCGGGCCCGCGGCACCGTAGGAATGGGCCAGGTTGAGGCGCACTGAGCGAAACGCCTCGACCACCTGTGAGGCCTCTTCCGGCTGCAGCTCCGCGCCTTTCACCTTCCGAATGGCGGGGATGCCCCCGAGGATGCTGAGTCCCAGCTCCTGGGTCACCTGCTCCGGGTACCGGAAGCGCCGGTCGAGTTGATCCAGCAGAAGAGCGAGGGCCACCGCGAGCCCCAGGCTGGCCCCGAGCGCCATCAGAATGATCTTGGGGGCGGTGCTGGAGGCAGGCCGATTTGGCACCACGGCGGAGTCGAGGATTCGCAGATCGGGCACCTCGCTCACCGCCGACAGCTTGGCCGCCTCGTAGGATCCCTGAACGCCCTTGAAGAGACCCTCTTTGGCGGCCACGTCACGCTCCAGGCGGTTCTGGACGATGGTCTGTTCTGGTATGGCCTTCAGCTCCGTTCCCGCCTGAGCCAGCTTGGCATCCAGATCCGCTTCCTGAGTCTTGAGCTGATCCACCAAGGCCTGGGCCAGGCCGGGTATCGTCGTGGCCTTCAGGGTCTCGATTTTCTGCTTGTCGTCCTGAACGCCCTTGTATTGATCCGTATAGCGATATAGGAGCGCACGAAGGTCAGATTCGAGGTTGGACAGCTCCCCCAGCGCCTTCAGCAGGTCCGGGGCCCCCTTCACGGCGGCGATGGTCTGGAATGCGTCGACCGTCTGGGCCCCCGCCTTGGCGCGGGCCAGGACGGTTTCGATCGCTTGCCGGTCGGTCCGAATCTGTTCCAACTGCCCCTTCTGAGAAATGTAGTTGTTCTGGGCCGCGTTGGTGGAGAGTTGCGCGCCCGGGCTCAGCGCATTGTTGAAGGAGGGGGTGGTTACGATCTTGATTTGGTACGCCGCGAGCCTGTTCTCTGCCTCCTTGAGTGATGAGTCCGCCGCGGCGACCTGCTCACCCAGCCGTGTGGAGAGGTCGGTCATCTTCGCCCGCTTTAGCTCGGCCTCGACCGCCACGAACCTACCGAGGATGGAGTTCAAGGTCCCAGTAATCCGGCGGGGGTCAGTTCCACCCAGTGAGAGCTTCATGAAACTGCCATCCTCCGTCACGCTTGCCCGGAGGTTGGTCTGCAGCTCGAGGGAGGCGTCCCGAAAGTTGGTGACCTGAAATCGGATCTTTCGATCCACGCCCAGCTGTCCAGCTCGCGGAGCCCAGAGAAAGCCCACCTTTCGTCCCACGGAGTCTCCCACCTGACCGTGTTCGACCTCGCTGCCAGACCTGGCGAGAGAATAGGTCCGACCCGCCGCGTCGATCTTCAGCGTGTAGTCTCCTGGGACCCAGCTTTTCCGGTTCGTGCTGAAATTCTTGAAGGCCAGGGAATCCTTGGCCCGGTCCGGCTTGAGGTAAAGCACCATCTTCTGTACGACCGTGTCGAGGACCAGGAAGCTACCGAGCAGCTGGGTGTAGTCGTTCACCGGCATCAGGCCGGCGTCGCCGCCACCCTTCTTCCCGCCTCCCCCTTCGGGGGCGATGTAGATAGTGGCCTTGACTGAGTAGGCTGGATCGATGAACCGGGTTCCCACCGCGCCAGCGCCGGTTCCCACTAGGACCACCCCGAGCATCAGCCACTTATAACGCTTGAGTGCCGCGACGTAACGCCCCCAGTTGACTCCGCCAGCCTCTTCTGGGACTTCCCCCGCCAACGCCATCCCATCGGACATGGCCGGCACCATCATTGCCCCCGGCTGAAGTGGTTCGGGGGCGAGGTTTCCGGTCGTGATGTTCATTGCCATGCTGAGGGGACTCCTGGGTTCACGCTGTCCGACGGGTGGTGGACTGGGGACAGGTCGTGGTAGATGCAAACAAGATACCGCAACCCGGCCGGAAACCTCTTACAATAATACCCCGAATTCCCGCTCAGCAACCCATCCCATCGCGGAATCTGACGGATCGGCAGTCATCTGTGTAGCAACGCAACAACACTGATGTATTTATAGCACAGTTTTATGTGGTGATAGTCAAACGATGTTGCTTGACAGTCGCCATATGTTGTGGTATCAAAGATGCTGTTAAGCGAAGAGAGCCAATCGACCATATATCGGAAGGGAACCAAGCCAGCGGCGTCAATTCAGACGGCGGCGCCTCAGCTCTGGGACGATAGTTCGGGTTCCACCAGGCGGTTGTCACATCACTCAAGGAGTACCAAATGGGTTCATCGCTCGCCCATAACGCCCGGCGGGCCGACGACGCCCCAGGCGAAGTCGGCTCCCGCGACCCGCTCTCCATACCGAGCGAGGTTAAAGCCAGCATTCGCATTCTGGTTGTGGATGATGAACGGACCCTGCGCGAGAGCTGCGCCAGCGTCCTCCAGATGGATGGGTACAATGTGACGCTGATCGGTCGCGGTGAGGAAGCACTGGACACCGTCAAGCGTCGCAAGTTCGACATCATCCTGGTTGACCTCTACATGTCCCAGACCTCCGGCATGGATATCCTCCGAGGGGCGCTGGAACTGAATCGCGATACCATCGTCGTCGTGATGACCGGAAACCCGAGCGTCACCAGCAGCATCGAGGCGCTCCGGGCCGGCGCTTGGGACTACCTCCCCAAGCCCTTCTCGGCCACGCACCTCCAGGTCCTGATCGGTCGGGCTTCCCACGCCGTGATGGTGGCCAGAGAGACCCGGGACCTCCGGCTGCAACTCATGAAGCAGAACGGCCACAGCGACACGATCGCCTTGATCGGGATCTCGCCGCTGTTCCGCCAGGCGGTTGAGCTGGCCCGGAAAGTGGCCGCCACCGATGCGTCGGTGTTTATCAGCGGCGAAAGCGGGACCGGCAAGGAAGTGATTGCGCAGTTCATCCACCAGCACAGCCGTCGGGCCAGCCGGACCCTCGTGCCAATCAACTGCGCGGCTCTACCGGAGCCTCTGCTCGAGTCGGAAATGTTCGGCCACCGCAAGGGCGCTTTCACCGGTGCCGACCGGGACAAGCCCGGCCTGCTTGAGACAGCCAACGGCGGCACCCTGTTCCTGGATGAACTCACCGAAATGAGCCAGCCGCTCCAGGCCAAGCTACTCAGAGTCATTCAGGATGGGGTGGTGCGCCGGGTCGGCAGCGAGCAGCAGGACGCCGTGGTGGACGTCCGGTTCATTTCCGCCACAAACCGAGATCCGCAGGAAGCCGTGAACGCCGGCATTCTGCGGGGCGATCTGTTCTATCGTCTGCGGGTGGTGCCCATCAAGCTTCCTCCCCTTCGGAAACGGCCCGAGGACATCCCGCTCCTGGCCAATCACTTTCTCACCTATTACTGGCAGCGGCATCGCCACATGGGTGATCGCGCCCCGAAGCTCTGCGAGGCCAGCATCACCTTCTTGCGGTCCCGCCCGTGGCGTGGCAACGTCCGGGAGCTGCAGAACGTCATCGAACACGTCGCGGTCCTGGCCGAGCCCGATCAGGTCATTCAGCCCAATGACATTCCGATTTATGAGGATGCCTCGGAATGGCCCAGCGACGGCGGACTTCCCAACGCGATGATGGATGATGCCTATCACACCGCCAAGGACCGGCTCGTGGCGCAGTTCGAGAAAGAATATCTCACCCGGCTGATCGGACGGGCGGGGGGCAATATGTCGAAGGCGGCCCGCCTCGCCAACATCGACCGGACAACGCTCTACCGACTCATGGACAAGCACAGTTTCCAGCGGGATGAATCCCCAGGGTCTCACGAGTGAGTTCCGGCGGCGGGCGCCGCGGCTCGGCCGCGGACGAACGTCCCCATCTCTTGGAGCGATCCCCGGCGGCCCGGCCCCCGATCTCCTGGAACCCTGATGGTGCTCCACCCCCTGGCATGGGCGCCCCGCTCTGGGCCGTACTGCAGGATTCTATCGGACTAGTCGACGCCCATTGGCAACGGGTGGTTGAGGACGCCCCTTCCCAGGAGGAAGTTCGGGGCCACCTCGGCCTCCTCTACGAGGGTGTGCGTCAGGCGGTGGGCGGCGAGGCGGCGACCACCGCCCTCCCCCGGTCGGTCCTGAGCCGGCGCCTCCTCGAGCTGGTCCGGCGGACATTCCTCGACCGGGTACGGAACTTGGCGACGCCGCCCGATCCTGGTGGATTGCTGCTCCTTCTCTCCGGCATCGAGCAAGTTCACCTTCAGGCGGAACCGGATTGGGCCCAGCATTTCGCCGACCGGTTGTCCGGCCCCGACGGCATGGAGCTGGTGGTCGAAGTCGCCCATGATCTCCGCTCTCCCCTGACCTCGATTCTCTTCCTCGCGGAAACGCTCCAGCGAGGGCGTAGCGGCCCGATCAATGGGGTCCAGGAGCGGCAACTCGGCCTGATTTATAGCGCCGCCTTCGGCCTGAGCTCGCTCGCCAGCGATGTTATCGAGCTGGCGCGCGGGGGTGATCGTCTGATCGACCTCGATCCAATTCCATTCTCCATCCAGGACATCTTCGAATCGGTCCGGGACATCGTGCTACCCATCGCCGAGGAGAAAGGCCTGACGGTCCGTCTTGCCCCTCCAGAATCCGACTTCCGAGTGGGTCATCCGGTCGCGCTGAGCCGAGTGCTCCTCAACCTTACGACCAACGCACTCAAGTTCACTTCCGAGGGCTTCGTGGAGGTGATCGGTCGTCCGACATCGGCCATGGGGGTCGAGTTCTCGGTCCGTGACACTGGCCGGGGAATCCCTCCCCAAGCGATGTTGACCCTGTTCGAGCCGTTCCGCCGGCGCCAGAAACAGGGCGAGTACGCTTTCTCCGGTGCCGGACTCGGTCTCTCCATTTGCCGAAAGCTGGTCGAGGCAATGCGTTCGAACCTGCAAGTCGAAACTTCCCCCGATGCCGGGACCCGGTTCTACTTCGAACTGGAGATGCCGATGGCATCCCAATCGTGATCCGTCTACTTCACGTCGTCGGAGCCCGTCCGAATTTCATGAAGGTGGCCCCGGTTCTGCGGGCCGGTCGGAGTCGGGCCGGGGTCGAGCAACACCTCCTGCACACCGGGCAGCACTACGATCGTGCGATGAGTGACAGCTTCTTCGCCGATTTGGAATTGCCCCCGCCGGATGTCAATCTGGGTGTGGGATCGGCCAGCCACGCGGTTCAGACGGCGCGGATCATGATGGAATTCGAGCCGGTGGTTGATCGGCTCCGTCCGACATGGGTGCTGGTCTATGGTGATGTCAACTCTACAGTCGCCTGTGCCCTGGTCGCGGCGAAG